>DATJYT010000155.1:0-23537 GCA_035499475.1 Xanthobacteraceae bacterium
CGACCAGCACGATCGTATCCTCGGCGTGGCGTGCCAGAACCATGCGCAGGACATTGGCGCCCCTGGCCAGGAGATCCTGCAATGATTCACCTTTCGGGAAGCGCACCAGCTGCGGCGTCGCAAACCAAGCGTCGAATAGCACAGCATTCTCACGCCTAGCCTGGTCGAAGGCCATGAATTGCCAGGCGCCGTAGTCGATATCGTTGAGGTCGTCGCAAATTTCGGCGGCAATGCCGCAGGCTGTCGCGATGGCGGCGCCGGTCGCCACGCAGCGGCTCATCGGGCTCGTATAGATCATGCTGGGCCGCCAGCCTTCCACGATGCGCTGCGCGACGGCGCGGGCCTGCGCGCGTCCGCGAGCGGTCAGGTCTAGCGGCTCGCGGCCGCGGAAGCGCTCCGGCTCGATGCCTTCGACGTGACCGTGGCGGGTCAGGATGATCTTGCTCATGCCGTCGGGCTTACGCCCATTTCAGCCGTTCAAGGATCGCGCGGCCCATGACCCACTCCTTGTCTTCTTTGGAGAAGAAGTCGAGCGTCTCGGTGAATTGGGTGACACGCTGCCTGTAGGTCGCCTTGTTGAAGGAATTGGTGAGGTCGGTGCCCCAATAGCAGCGGCGCGGGCCGAAGGCGTCGAACAGCTTGCGGATGTGCACGGCCATGTCGCGGAACGGATAGGACTCCGAAGAGTAGAACGGGGTCGTCGAGAGCTTCACCGAGACATTGGGAAACCTGGCGAGCTTGGCGGTCTCGGCAACGGACTCGGTCAGCTTGCCGGCCTTGACGATATCGCCGGTGACCCCGAGATGATCGGCGATCAGCGGCAAGCCCGGATGCCGCTCGGCAATGGGCGCAAACTGCGCCATCGGCGCGCCGTAGAACATCACGGGAATTTGGTATTTCTCCGCCAGCGGCCAGAACCAGTCGGCGGTACCGTCGGAGAGCCACGGCCATTGCGGCGGATGAAACGTGAGCCTGATGCCGACCATGCCCGGCTGCCTTTTCCAGTCCGGCAACAGGGCCGCGTTGTTCGGGTCCGCCAGCGGAATGCGGCCCATGACGGCGAACCGGCCGGGAAACCGGCGCACAGCTTCGAGGCCGTAATCGTTGCGGTCGCCTTCCCACGACGGCGGCACGATGACGGCGCGATCGACGCCGGCCTCGTCCATCATCGGCACCAGCTTTTCGAGCGTGAACGGCTCGGGCAGTTGCGCGACGCGATTGGGAAGCCAGGGGCGGTCCGGCGTATTGGCCTTCCAAATATGCACCTGAGCGTCGACAATCATGACTGCCTCCCCGGAATTGCGAACGGAGTCTGCCGTGAGTGGCGCGGCGCCGCAATGCCGTCAAACGCGGCCTATTGCAGGCGACGCAGCGGCAGCGTCCAGGCGAGCCACGCACCGATGCCGGTGAACGCCGCAATCGTCATAAAGGCGGCCCGAAAGGCCTCGGCGATTTCCGATTGAATGACAGCTTGACGCGCGGGCGGCAGCGTCGCGATGGCGCCCGGTCCGTGATCGATGATCGCGCCGAACAGGCTTGCCGTATCCCGATCCGACAAGGCGAGCGCCGCGAAGAGAACGGCGGCAACCGCCGCCGTACCGACAGCGGCGCCGACCGAACGCGAGAACTGCACCATGGCGGCGCCGGTGCCGAGCCTGCGCGGTCCGGCGACGGCTTGCACCGTGACCTGAACCACGCCCATCACCGCGCCCATGCACACCGCGATGAGACCGAGGACCCACGGCAATTCGGCGATGCTGAGCCTGCCGATGGCGAGGGCGAGGAACAGCAATCCGGCGGTCGCGGCGGTCAAGCCGTAGGTCGGGAAAACCGCCGTGCGGCCGGTTCTCGTCACCAACTGTCCGACAATCATCGAGCCGAGGCCGATGCCGAACGTCAGGGGCAGCAGCATGAGGCCGGTTTCCGCCGGCGAGGCGCCGCGAACCGCACGCAGATAGATCGGCAGAAAGGTGAGCAGCGAAACCAGGGCCGCGCCGTGGCACGCGGCCAGCGCATCGCTGTGCCAGATCGACGACTGCATGAACAAACGCGGCGGAAGGAGCGGTGCGGTGTTGCGCTTTTCCTGCCACACCAGGAGGACCAGCGAAAATATGCCGAACGCGAGAAGGCCGAGCGCAGTGGGCAGCGTGCGCGTGTCCATGCGCTGCAGTTGCTCGAGCGCGAGGATCACCGGACTGACGAACAGGACGAACAGCACCAGGCCGGGAATATCGAATGTCGTCCGCCGCCGATCCCCGGGCTTGGTGTCGAGACGCAGCACCAGAAGAAAGGCGATGAGCCCGAGGGGTACGTTGACGAGAAAGATCGATTGCCAACCCAGCGCCTGGGTGAGGTAGCCGCCTGCGACCGGACCGAATGTGCTGGAGCTCACCGACACGCCTGCGAGGTAGCCTTGATAGCGCCCGCGTTCCCGCGGCGGAATGGCCTCGCCGATCAGCGCCTGCGACAGCGTCATCAAGCCGCCGCCGCCGAATCCCTGCAGGACGCGCGCCGCGGTGAGGAACTCAATGTTCGGCGACGCAGCGCACAGCACCGATCCGATCATGAAGATCGCCAGCGCGATAATCATCATCCAGCGCCGGCCGAACGTGTCGCCGAGGCGTCCGTAGACCGGCGCAGCGATCGTGTTGGCGATCAGATAGGAGACCACGACCCAGGACGCGCGTTCAATTTCGCCCAGGCTCGAAGCGATGGCGGGCAAGGCCGTCGCCACGATGGTCTGGTCGGCCACCGCTAGGAACATCGGCAGCATGATCGAGGGAAAAACTTTGAGGAACAGCGAGCCTGTCGACGGCGGTTCGCTTCCGGAATCCGCTTGCGGCGTCGTGACAGGCCCGGTCGGCTCGGGAGAGTGAAGTTGCGGCGGCGCAACGCTCATGGCGAATCGATCGGGCTGCCGCCATCGGCAAGCCGGCGGGCGCCGGAGATTATCGTCACCAAACGCAAGCCGGTTCCCGGTGTTCCGCGGGACTTTAAGAGTCGCGCTTGCCCATCATAAGCTTGTTGTGAGTGGGCGCCACCGCCTCGATGACGGCAGGACTGAATCGCAGGATGGATTTCTGTCGCAGCCACGCCGCATAAGCGCACCGGCCGCCCCGAGGGACGGCCGGCTTTACTCGCTCGCCTGCTACAAATCAGTCAGCCGACATATCCGACGCGTTCCTGCTCGCGCGCCTCTTCGACCGTGGTCGGCTTTGCCGGCAATTGCAGCACGGTTGCCGTCTGACCCTCGCACAACAGCGTCAGCAGCACGTTATGCCCGTCCGGAAACTCGAGGGCGTCGTGATGCGCGGCCATCTTGTCCTTGTTCACTTGGCGGAAGATGGCCGTCTGGTAGTTGATCGTCTTCGTCCGCCAGCCGAGCAGACCGGCGGGCAGGCACCCGACATCGGCGGCAAAGGCGAGCTCCGTGCCGGGCAACAAGCAGACCGCGAGTCCCGGATCGTCCGCGGCGGCGAACCCCCGCGTTCCGGTGCCGAAATCACGCGTTACCAATTTGTCGCCGACCTGCGCAGGCCGCGACCGCACGCTTTGAAGGCTAAAGTCACACATTGGCGACTCCTTTCTACCCGGGCAGCTTTCCCCGGGGCTTTCCATGGCTGCCACCCAACCCCTCCAACAACGTACTCAAGCAAAATTGGTGCCGTGATCGTGCGCACTAAAGAACTCCCGGGCCGTGGCAAGGTTATGGCGGCCGGTCGCGCTGTTCGAGCTGCGAGCCTTGCGCTCACCGCACGGCGAATTATGGCGCCGGTGCATGTGCGGTGGCCAAAACGGCCACATTTTTCATCGGCTTGCTTGTGGTGAAGGCGACGGAACGTCAGCGCCAGCGGTTCACTGCGCGTGTTTCTTTATTCGACGGTAATGCCGCCCGTCATGCCGGCCCAATCGTGGTCGGAGCAGCGCAGATCGTAGGTCCCGGGCTTTCGCGCCGTCAGATAGACGTCCTTGGCCTCGCCCGGCTGCATGACGATCTCGGTGCGGTCGTGATTGAGCATATCAGGATTGTCGATATCGGCGCTGGCGAAGAATGTCGGCGCCGTAACTTCGTGCGTCTCCTTGCCGTGATTCTCAAGATGCAGCCGATAGTGTACGTCGCGCTGGAAGACCAGCCGGTCGGGAATAAACTTGTAGTCCTGCATGTCGAGCGTGACAGTCTGCGGCTTTGAGCATGACACCATGCCGGCGGCGATCGCGGCGAGCAAAGCAAGCAAAGGCGCGGACGCGAGATACCGAACCATTGCCCCTCCCTCCGCTTCGCCTTTATCAGCACTCGATGGCCATGAGTGCCCGCGGCCCAACGTGCAGTGTTTCAGGCTGCACACCGAGGCCTGCGGAGTGCTCCGCTGATGACTGTTTTATTCGACATGTATCAATGTCCCGCCGCCGCCGCGCGCCCACCCAGTTGCACGCGCCGGACCATGATCAGGACGACGGGGATCAGGGCCGCGGCCACAATGGCGCTGAGCTGAAACACATCGATATAGGCCATGATGGTCGCCTGTTTGCCGATCATCTGGCCTATATAGCCCATGGCCGCGCCGTGCGCGTCGCCGGCCGAAGCGCCCTGCTGCATGAAATATCGGGTCACCTGGTCGAGGGTTGATTGAAAGTTCGGTGACGACGGTATGGTGTTCTCGACCAAACGCGCCTGATGGAACTGGGTGCGCTGGGTGATCTCGACATTGGCGAGCGAGATGCCGATGCTGCCGCCGAGGTTGCGCGCGACGTTCATCAGCGCGGAACCCTGGTTGGTCTGTTCGGCCGGCAGTCCATCGTAGGCGACGGTGTTGATCGGAATGAACAGGAACGGCAGGCCGATCATCTGATAGACACGAACCCAGGCGAAGTAGTCGAAGGTCGCGTCCGGCGTCAGGGACGTCGAGTACCACATCGACAGCATGATGCCGAGGAGCCCTACGACAATGAGAAACTTGGGTTGAACGTGCCCGGTCACCTGGCCCGCAACCGGCATGAGCACCAGCATGGCGAGGCCGCCGGGCATCATAGCGAGCCCCGACAGCATCGCCGTGTAGGGGAACGTCGTCTGCAACAACTGCGGCATGATCTGGTTGGAGCCGAACAGGATGGCGCCGATGGTCAGCATCACGACGAAAGCCATCCCGAACTGTCGATGGAACAGGAGCCGCAGTTCCACGATCGGATTGTCCTGGTTGATTTCCCAAGGCACGAACAAAAGGAACGAGACCCCGGCAATGACCGCAAAGATGACGATGGTGCTCGATTTGAACCAGTCGTCGATCTGGCCGCGATCGAGAACGACCTCGAGACATCCAAGCGTCATCGCGATCAGGAAAAATCCGATCCAGTCGACCTTCAAGCCGCCAGCCAGCCGCTCGCGCCGCTCGCGCTCCAGCACTTCCGGCTCGTCGACCAGCCAATGCACCAGGGCGAGCGAGACGATACCGATCGGCACGTTGATGAAGAAGATCCAGTGCCAGGAGAAATTGTCCGTGATCCAGCCGCCGAGCGTCGGCCCGACGGTCGGTGCAACGATGACGGCGACGCCGTAAAGCGCGAAGGCCTGGCCGCGCTTTTGCGGCGGAAACGTATCGGCAAGGATCGCCTGCTCGCTGGTCGGCATGCCGCCGCCGCCAAGGCCCTGCAGGATGCGAAAGAAGATCAGCGCGCCCAGGCTCGGCGCCAGTCCGCAGAGCAGCGAGCTTATCGTGAACACGGCGACGCAGAGCATGTAGAAGCGTTTGCGGCCGACGACGTTCGACAGCCAGCCGCTCGCCGGCAGCACCACGGCGTTGGCGATCAGATAGGTCGAGACCACCCAGGTGCTTTCGTCGACGCTGGCAGCAAGGCTGCCGGCGATGTAGCGCAGCGACACGTTGGCGATCGCGGTGTCGAGCACCACCATGAACGTGGCGATGGAGACGACGACGGCGACAAGCCAGGGGTTGCGATCGCCCGCGGCCGAGCGGCTGTCGTCCCAGCCTGCAAAGCGCGGCGCTTCGCTCATCGTACCTTTACGGTCGGAACAACCGACATGCCGGGCCCGAGCAATATGTCGGGCGGTTGATTGAACACGATCTTGACCGGCACGCGTTGCACGATTTTGACGTAGTTGCCGGTTGCGTTTTCCGCCGGCAAAAGGCTGAAAGCGGTGCCGCTGCCGGCTTGGATGCTGTCGACATGGCCCTCGAAGCTGCGGTCGGGATAGGCGTCGATCCTGATATCGACCGGCTGGCCCGGACGCATGAGATCGAGCTGGGTTTCCTTGAAATTGGCCGTGACCCAAACGTCGCGCGGCACAAACATCATCAATGCCTGACCGACCGCGGCCCAGCCGCCTTTGGCGGCGGACAGGTGCGTCACGCGGCCGGCAATAGGGGCGGTGATGACTGTGCGTGACAGATTCGCCGCGGCTTGTTCCTTCGCCGCCCGCGCCTGTGCCAATTGGGCTGCGGAAAGCTTGCGCTGCGCTTCCAGCACGGCATTCTGCTTTTCCGCAGCTACCGCGTTCGCTTGTGCTGCCGCGAACGAAGCCTGGCTTTGCAGGAGGTTCGATTTGTATTGCTGCGCCTGCTCGACGGTGGCGGTGCCTTGCTTGGAGAGCTGCTCATAGCGCTCGTCTTCCTGTTCGGCAAAAGTCAGCGCAGCCTGGGCTTGCGCCACCTGCTTATCGGCCTGATCGATGCGGGCCTGCTGGGCGACAAGCTGGGCCTCGAGATTGGCGATGCCGGCCTGCGCCTGCTCGATCTGGGCCTCCGTCTGATCGAATTGCGCCTTGAAGTCGCGGTCATCGAGGCGGACCAGCACGGCTCCGGCATCCACGGATTGGTTATCCGTGACCGGGACATCGACGACAGCGGCGGCGACCTGGGCGCTGATCTGCACCGTGCGTGCATCGATGAAGGCGTCGTCGGTCGATTCGTACTGCCGCGCGTTGAGCCACCACAGCGCCAGAGCGATCAGCGCTGCGATGGCGAGGACCGCTATCAGCAGCACCAAACCACGGCGCTGGAAGAGAGAGCCGCGTTTCGGCGATGCCTCTGATTCGTAGCCTGCGACGGTGGGCTCGTGCTCGACGCGCTGATCCATATGGGCTCAAACGCCTGATGCGCCTGGGGGTTTCCGGCGGCGCCCGCACCCGCCGCGACCGGCCGACGCGGCTTGGTCGTGGCTTGATGTAGCCATTATGCGGCGCTTAGGCCAGTCAGGACGGACCTGATGGATTACGCAGCGCGGCGGAGAATTTCTCCTGAAATTCCCTGAGCTCTTCGGCGTCGATATCGCTGACGGCCCAGAAATCGAGGCCGGCTTCGGTCCAGTGCAGGACGTTGAAACCCTGCACATTGTCCGCGCTGACGCTGCGCTGAGTTGCGCCCAATCGCTCGGCAACGAACAGATTGATGACATGCTTTCGCCGCCGGTACACGATCGATCCGACGGTTTGACCGCCGACATAGTCGAGCCGGCCGCCGATCAGCGTAAAGCCCTGGGCCGTGAGATCGATGACTGGCGGAGCCACGTCGAGCTTGCCGTTGAACCACGGCTTCACCGTGTGCTGGTCGCTGGTCTCGACGTCGGTCAGGTGGCCGGCCTGCAACGAGCGCAGATGCGCCGATACGACTTCGCCGGCGATGGTTTGCTCCTGGTTGCCGCGAATGACCATGAGAAGGAGGCTTGCGGCGACCGCCGCCGACAGCACGCCCCCGACTGCAAAGCCGCCGAAGAATGTCCGCCACGACCTGAGCGGCGCCGCGGCCCGTGCTTTGGGAACCGGGAGTGCTGTTTCGATACGGTTGCGCAGACTGGCCGGCGCGGCTTCTTTCAACCCGGCGCCGGAGAACGCGCCGCGCATGGCGCGGAACGCCTGAAGCTTGGCGGCGCAGGCCGCGCAAGACGCTACGTGGGCTTCGACGTCGCGCGCGTGCCCGGCATCGAGCTCGTCGTCGATGAGCGCGTGAAGCAGGATTTCGGATTCTGCGCAGTTCATGCGGCCGATCCCTCCTCGACGTTCCACGCCGCGCGCAGCATGGTCCGCGCACGGGCAAGCCGCGACATCACCGTTCCGACGGGCACGCCCGATATGTCGGCGATCTCGCGATAGGACAGGTCGTTGATCTCCCGCAGCACGATGGCCTCGCGAAACGGTTCGGGCAGTGCTTCGACCAGCCGGCGGATTGTTTCGCCGTCCCTGCGCCGCAGCAACTCGGTTTCGGGTGTTTGCTGAGAATCCTGCCACATCGGCATGGCGTCCTCGGCCGTGTCAATCATTTCGTCCGCGCTGGGCGCCGGCTGCTTGGCGCGGCGTGAAAACTCGGCGAAGCAGACATTTCTCAGGATCGCGAGAAGCCAGGGCTTCATCGCCGGTCCCTGGTAGGAATCGAAATGACGTAGTGCGCGCATGTAACATTCCTGGACGGCGTCTTCGGCGTCCGCGACGTCGCGCATCAGATAACGCGCATAGGTGAAGACGTCGTCGAGACAGGGCAGCGCGGCGTCGCGGAAACGCCGCGCCTTGTCGTCCTCGCCGCTGTCATTGCGCGCCATCGTTTCGCACCCCGCTCTCTGCGACACCGATTCCGCGCCCCGCCGCTGCGCCGAGCGCAGGGAGGGACGCGGAACGGGTTGCGATCGAGCAAGCATCACTGCGTGGCATTGCTCCCGGTGGCTGCTTCTACCACGACCGTGCCGGTCATGTGCGGGTGCAGGGAGCAAAAGTACTGATAAGTGCCCGGCGTCGTGAACGTGAACGAATAGCTGTCATCCGTGTCGAGCGCCTTCGACCTGAAGCCTTTGTCGGTCGCAGCGATGGCGTGCGGGATGTCGTCCTTGTTCGTCCACGTCACGGTGGTGCCGGCCTTCACCGTCAGGGTTTGCGGCGTGAAGGTGAAGTTGTCGATCGATACGGCGCTTGCCGGGCTTTGTGCATTGGCGAAAAGGACGCCGACCGCCAGCACCGAGCCGACAGCCGCGCCGAGCGCGGCGGCGGCCATTGCGGTTCGCAACATTGTTCTTCTCCTTAGCCGGCAAGCGGCGTGTCGATGATGGCGAGCCGCTGCTCGTTCTGCTTGAACGTGACGTTGGCGATGCCGAGCATGGTGCGCAGCTTGTCGTCGGGAACCTTCATCGGCCCGGGCGACGGGCCTTGCCCGGGCGCGGGTTGCGGGAAGGCGGTCGAGCGCGCGGTGTGGAAGGTGACGTTGCCCTCAACCTTCTGCATGACCTGATGGATATGACCGTTGAGGACCGTCACCGAGCCGAAGCGCTTCAGATATCCGAGCGCCTGGGCGCCGTCGTCGGTGCCCCAACCCCAATCCTGATAGACGGTCCACAGCGGGATATGGGCGAAGACGACGATCGGCGTCGAAGCCGAACGGCCCTTCACGTCGGCTTCGAGCCATTCGAGCTGATCGTGGCCGAGATTGCCGAGACCGCCGGCCTTGAGATCGACGACGTTGACGAGGCCGATGAAGTGGACGCCGTTGGCGTCGAAGCTGTACCAGCCGGCGCCTTTGGTGCCGCGTCCGTATCGCTCGGCATAGAGTTTGCGCTCTTCGTCGAGAAAGTCGTGCTCGCCGGGAACGTAATGCACGTCGAGCCGGGTCTGCGAGATGATGCGGTCGGCGTCGTCGAACTCCGACGCTTTCGACAAATGGCTGATGTCGCCGGTGTGGATCATGAAGGATGGCTTCTGCGGCAGCGCATTGACCCGGGCGATGGCCTCTTCGAGAGTGCCGAGCGCGTTCGGGTTCGCGGGCTTGTCGAAGCCAACATGGCTGTCGCTGATCTGCAGGAAGGTCAGTCCCTTTGCTTCCTGCGCCACAGCCTCATCGATGATGCCGAGCGAATGAGGGACGCCGCCCGAAATGGTCCACAGCACGCCGGTGCCGACCCAGGTCATGCATTCGAGGACCTTGCGCCGGTTCAAGCCGTCTTCCTTTTCGGAATTGCTCATTTCCAGTCTCCTTTGAGGCCAAAGCGGGTAAGCCAATGCGGCTTCCGGTGACCTGATCGGGCGACTTGCCGGTTTATTCCCGGCTCCGGCGAAATCTCGTTTGGGTAAAGGTTTGGTTCATGGGCGCGATTTCCTCGCCGCCCTGCAGCCATGCGTTCATCGTGCGGCGGCGCCCGAAGTGTCGGTCTTTTCACTGGGCGGATGGGTTCAGGCGCTGCTATACCCGCTACTCAAACCATGCCCCGCCGGGCGCGCCTGCAACGCGAAAAGCATGCTGCAATCAGCCTCATTGCCGTCGGTCGAGACGCGAACCTCGTGGATCGTCGCCAGCGTTGCGCTTGTTGTGATGGCTGTCGCCTTCGGCGCGCCGTGGATCACGGTCGTGGCGCTCAAGGACATTGCCGCCGAGGTTGACGGGGCACGTTCGGTTCCGGCCTTCGCCGGCGCGCTGATGTGGATCGGTTCCGGCTTGGGCGGGATTCTGATGGGCCGCATCGCCGAGCGCGTGGGCGTGCGTTGGACCGTCATCGTCGGCGCCATGATGATCGCGACGGGTTTGGCACTGTCGTCTCGGGGGCCGTCATGGCCGCTCTATGTCGGGCACGGCCTCTTCATCGGCCTCCTCGGTATCGGCGGCATCAATGCGCCGTTTTATGTCTATGTCAGCCAGTGGTTTGATCGGCGGCGCGGCTCGGCGCTGGCGCTGATCTCAAGCGGCGCCTATCTCGCGGGCACCATCTGGCCGCCGGTCTTTGAACGCGTCATCGCCGGCGTCGGCTGGCGTTCCACGATGCTGTATTTCGCCGCATTCGAGCTCGTCGTGATCTTGCCGGCCGCCGCGATCGTGCTTGCTCCACCGCCGGCCTCGCCGCGTCACGCGGTGCTGACCAGCGTTGCGCCCGCAAGAAAATCCGTCATGGGCTGGCCGCCAAATCTGGTCTTCGCGCTGCAGGCCGCGGCGATTTTCACATGCTGCATTCCGATGTCGATGCCGCAGGCGCACCTGGTGGCTTTTTGCAGCGACCTCGGCATCAGCCCGGCGCATGGCGCCGCGATGGTGTCGCTCCTTCTCGGCGCCGCGTTCTTCAGCCGGCAGGCCTGGGGTGCGATCTCCGACCGGATCGGCGGTCTCTACACGATGTTGATCGGCTCGGCGTGCCAGGCTGTAGGCATCTCGGCCTTTCTCATGACCCAGGACGAGATCGGCCTGTTCACGGTCGCGGGCCTGTTCGGACTCGGCTTCAGCGGCCTGGTGCCCGCGAATATCTTGGCGTCGCGTGAATTGTTTCCCGTCAGCGAGGCCTATTGGCGCATGCCGACGCTGTTGCTTTGCAGCGGCACCGGCATGGCGTCGGGCGGCTGGATCGCCGGCATCCTCTATGACCACTTCGGCTTTTACGCCCCGGCGTTTGCTGCGGGACTAGGCGTCAATGTGGTCAATCTCATTATTATCGGCACGCTCGCCTTTCGGCGGCGATTGACGGCGCCGGCTTAGCGCGGAGCTTCAGCGCGCTGCGGGCGCGGCGTTGGCGCGGCTCGGCATGAGTGTGCGTGCGATCGGCCGCTCGACGCGCCTGGCGGGAGCGCGCGCATCGCAGAAGTCTTCGACCGCGGCGACGACAGCGGCGCTTGTGACCGCGCGGCGTTCCACGGTTACCAGTTCCAGCTCCTCCTGCCGATTGACGATCGAGCCCGCTTCAAGCAGCACCGCCGGCATGTGCGTGTAACGCAGCACAACGAGCTCGTCGAAGCGATAGACGCCGGCATCGGCGTCGAGTAGCTCGCGCCGGCGATGTCCCATCAACGGCAGCGTATAGTGCGATGTGTATTGCAGACCGCGTGCTTGCAGCGCTTTGCCTAGCGCATGACCGAAAGCAAGGCTTCCGGCGCGATCCGCATTGTCGTTGGAGATGAAAATCGCATAGCCGGGATAGTCGTCGTTGTAGCCTTGCTCCTGGCCCTCGAATTCCCACGTCTGCATCAGATTGTCCGGCACGGAATCGTGGTGGATGGCGATGAAAAGATCGGCCTTCATGGCGTTGGCCCGCGTCGCCCGCTCGAACAGTCCTTCAGGCGGCTTGGTGTCGGTGATCATCAGGGCGGTTTTGCCGAAGCCGGCCTCAACGAGCGCCCGCTGGATGTCCTGCGCCAGGTAGAGATTGAACTCGTATTCGGTCGTGCCGCGCGCGCTCATGGCGCCGGGTGCTTCGACGGTGTGGCCGACATCCAGCGCGACGCGGAAGGTGTTGCGGTCGCAGCTTTCGTTCCGCGGCTTCGGGGGCGGCAGCGGGACTTGCTCCTCGGCTCGCGCTGCATGCCGGGCCGCGGACGCGATCAGCATCGCAACACCGAGGAAGAAGATTGCTCGCGCGGGCTTCAGCCTCTTCATGACGGGTAAGTATCCAGCATGGCCGCCATCGCTGTTGCCCATAACGGGCTTCGCCCCGCGTGTCCACGCGCTCCCTTCGGTTCGCGCCTCCCTTGTCTGCGGCGCGGCTGTGGCGTACCAGACTGGCGAGGCCTCCGATCATCAGGTCTGGCGTTCCAAAATGGTCAAGCTTGTCGGCATTTGCGTCGTGCTGTTCGTGCTGGCGTTGGGTACCGTCATCGCCTCGCAAGGGCACGACTTGGCCGCGTTGTTCAACGGCTTTCAAGCCGAACCCCTGTTGGGCAAGATCGCGTGGCTGGTCGTCGTTTTGGTGCCGCTCGTTCTTTTGCCATCGGTGGTGTGGCTGAGCGACACGCTGGTGCGTCAGCGCAAGGCTGCGCATGCGCTCGAACTCCGGCTCGACGGCGTTCGCCGTGACGTCAAGGACCTGGCCAAGACCCAAATCGACGCGGACGCCGCTTTGCATCATCTTGCCCGCACCGATCCGGAATACGCCATGGGCTCCATTCAGCAGCGCCTCGGTGAGGCCGAGCGTGTCGCTGAGGTTCAGAGTAGCCGCAACGAGATCGGCGATCTGCAGTCGCGCGTCGACGAAATCCGAAATCGGCAGCAGAACCTCAAGGAGCGGCTTGCGCCAGTGCTCGACAAGCGGCGCACGATTGAGAGGCTGTTTATCGAACTCGATACCGGGCAGAACGACATTGAGCGGGCGCTGACCGAAATCGTCAACGGCGATGACGCGGTCGCCCTCGATCTCAGGTTGAACGAGCTCGGCAAATTCCTCAGTCTCACCCATGTGCGCTGCGACGAGATCGAGCAGGCATCGAAAACCCTGGCGGGCTTGAAAGAAGTCTTTACCGAGCTCGAGGCGCGTCTTGCTCCGTTCGCCGCCGCAGACGGCGGCGTGACCAGCAGGATCAGGGAACTCGGCGCGACGCGAGACAAACTGGCTCGCGATATCGAATCGGTTCAGCAAAGCCCGCAGGGTTCGCTCGATGCGCGGTTGCAGAGCTTTGCCGACGACAAGAAAAAGCTCGACGACGGCATCGCCCATCTGAACGGCGAATTTTCCAAGCTCGTGACGCTGCGCAAGGAGATCGAAGGGTTTTCGGCGAATTTCGAGCGCGCACTTGAAATTTTTGCGGTCCCCGCCGGCAAGGGCAAAGGCGGCGTCGATGCTCGCATCGAGGACCTGTCGAAATTCATTACGCGGACGCAGGACCACTTTACCGACGTTGAAAGCAAGATGGTCACGTTCGGCCAATTGCGGGCAAAGCTCGGCGAATTGCAGTCGCGGATCGCGCCGCTCGAAGCGGTCGATGGCGGCGTCGTCAATCTCGTCCAGCAGGTGCAGGATGCCCACGACAGGCTTCTGGCGCAGATCGCGCGCCTCGAACAAGGCGACAACGGCGACCTCGCCGGGCGCGTCAAGGTCTTTGCCGACGCCAAGCGCGAGCTTGAGCAGCGCGTATCGGTTGTCACCGATCAGTTCTCGCAATTGGCGACAATCCGCAAAGATATTTCCGGCCTGTTCGACAAGCTGAGCAGCGCCGTGAACGGTCCGACGAATGGGGCCTGATCCAGTGTTCGGCGATTGACGGCTTCGTGCAGGGCCAGTGTCGGCGCGTTGTCGCATGGCACGGTTGCCCTGCCGGATTGCCCTTGCGGCTCAACAGGCCGTAAGGCAGATTCCTCGGCACAACAACCCTTGCTGCGCCGGCTACGCCGCCGCGCATCGATCAATCAGGGAGATTCCCATGAAGCGGGCATTGTACGGCAGCGTAGCCGCGATCGCGGTTGCCGTGTTCTTGACGGCGGCACCGGTTCAGTCGCGGGCGCAAACGGTCTCGATCGACAGGGACGACATCGGCGGCGTGGTGAAAGGTCCGCACGGCCCGGAAGCCGGCGTCTGGGTGATCGCCGAGACGATGGACCTGCCGACCCGCTTCGCCAAGATGGTCGTAACCGACGATCAGGGCCGCTATGTCGTACCCGATCTGCCGAAGGCCAAGTATAAAGTATGGGTGCGCGGCTACGGCCTTGTCGATTCAGCGAAAGTCGACGCGTCGCCGGGACAGCATCTCAACCTGACCGCCGTTCCGGCGCCGAACGACGCCGCGGCCGCGCAGTATTATCCGGCAATCTACTGGTACTCGATGCTGAAGATCCCCGGCGCCGATCAGTTCGGCGGCAAGAGCGATATTCCGGAGAAGGTCACGCAAACGCAGTGGCTCACCACCGTGAAGAACCAGGCGTGTGTCGGTTGCCACCAGCTCGGCCAACTCGCGACGCGAACCATTCCGGCGGCGCTCGGTAGTTTCAAGACCGGCGAGGATGCCTGGGCGCGCCGCATCCAGTCCGGTCAGGCTGCACCGCTCATGATCAATCCGATCGCCGGTCAGCTCGGCAGCGTACCGCTGAAATATTTCGGCGACTGGACCGACCGCGTCGCTAATGGTGAACTGCCCGCCAGCAAGCCGGAGCGTCCGCAGGGCATCGAGCGCAATATTGTCGTCACAACCTGGGACTGGGGCAACGAAAAACAATACCTCCACGATCTGATCTCATCCGACAAGCGCGACCCGACCGTGAACGCCAACGGCAAGCTCTACGGTTCGACCGAATACGCGTCTGATCACCTGCCGGTGCTTGATCCGAAGTCGGGAAAGGCCACCTACATCACGCCGCCGGAAGGCGCCGATGTGCCGGAAGCCTTCGGTCCGGGCCACGCCGCGATCGATAAACCGCTGGCGCCGTCGGCCTATTGGGGCATGGAGAAGGTCTGGGACACCAAATTCGACAATCACAATTCGATGTTCGACGCCAAAGGCAGGCTGTGGCTGACCGGCACCAATCACGCGCCCGGCACGCCGGCATTCTGCCGCAAGGGATCGGACAATCCTTACGCCAAGGCGTTCCCGATCGACATCAACGAGCGTCAGCTGGCGATGTTCGATCCGAAGACGCAGAAGTTCACCTTCATCGATACGTGCTACGGCACCCATCATCTGCAATTCGGTTTCGACAAGGACAACACGCTGTGGACCAGCGGCGGCGGCCCGGTGGCCGGCTGGCTCGACACCAAAGTGTTTGACGAGACCGGCGACGCCGAGAAGGCGCAAGGTTGGGCGCCCTACGTCCTCGATACCAACGGCAACGGCAAGCTCGACGATTACACCAAGCCCGGTCAGCCCATGGATCCCAATAAGGATATGCAGGTCGGCGGCTCGGGCAGCTATGCGGTGATGCCGAATCCGGTGGACGGCTCGATCTGGTACACCTTCAACGTCTTCGCCGGCAGGGGCGGCGTGATGCGGTTCGATCCCAAGACCAAGCTGTCGGAATTCTATGCCATTCCGATGCCGGGTTTCGGTCCGCGCGGCGGCGATATCGACTCCAAAGGCGTCGTCTGGGTCTCGCTCGGCAGTGGCCATCTCGGCAGCTTCGATCGCAGCAAGTGCAAAGCGCCGCTCAACGGACCCAAGGCGACCGGCGATCAATGTCCCGAAGGCTGGACCTTCTATAAATATCCCGGCCCTGGCTTTGCGGGCATCGGCGATAACAGCGCCGAGGCGAGCTACTACACTTGGGTCGATCAGCACGACGCGGTCGGTCTCGGCAAGGACGTGCCGATTTCGACGGCTAATCTGGGCGATGGTTTTGACGCCCTTGTCAAAGGCAAGATGGTTTCGCTGCGCATCCCGTACCCGATGGGCTTCTATGCCAAGGGCCTCGATGCACGCATCGACGACCCGAAGGCTGGCTGGAAGGGCAGGGGATTGTGGTCCTCCGAAGGCGACCGCACGCCCTGGCTCAAGGAGGGCGGCAAGGGCTCGTTGCCCATGGCGGTTCATATTCAGGTGCGCCCGGACCCGCTGGCGCGCTGAACTGACGTCTTCTCATCGTTCTAACAGCCGCCCGGCGACGCCAGTGCCGGGCGGCTTGCTTTTGGACCGCTGCTCATGGCCGAATGACGTATTCAGGACATTATCCGAGGAGCCGAACATGACAGTTCGTGAACCGACGCTGGCGCCGGTCGCCATTCTCGATCTTCGTCCCACCCAAATCACCGTCGGGATGCGCGAGGTGAAAGCCAAGCGTAAGCACTGGCGCGAAATGGCGAGCAAGAAAGGCGGAAAATTTCTCGGCAAGCACCTGATCCCGGTGATCGAAGGGCCGAAGAAACGCTACTACGTCATCGACCATCATCATATGGCGCGTGCGCTGCACGAAGAAGGCGTCAAGGAAGTGGCGGTGACGGTGATCGCCAACTTGAGCGCGCTCGACGATGATGCATTTTGGACCGTCATGGACCATCGCAACTGGATGTATCCGTTCGATGCCAAGGGCCGCCGCCACGATTACGACGCCATTCCAAAATCGATCACCGGCCTCGTCGACGATCCATTCCGGTCGCTCGCCGGTGAATTACGCCGCGCCGGCGGCTTCGCCAAGGACACGACGCCGTTCAGTGAATTCCTGTGGGCGGATTATCTGCGCCGCGGCATGAAGCGAAAGCTTGTCGAAAGCGATTTCGACCGCGCCCTGAACAAGGCGCTTGATTTAGCCAAGAGTCCAGCCGCCAACTATCTGCCCGGCTGGTGTGGCCCAGTGCCGGAGGAATGAATCGGCGCTCCCGTGCTATGCTTGAACATTCACTCGCGAGAAGGGGTGGCTCCCATGAGTCTTGATAACGAACTTTGGCGCCGACGCTTCGGCAAGGGCTTGACGCGGCGTGCGGCGCTCGGTGCGGCCGCAGCGGCGGCAGTCACCCCGGCGCTGGCGGAGGAGTGCCATCTCGGCCCTCCGGCACACGATCAAGGGCCGAGCGTTTGGATGAACTTGGACCAGATCGAGCTCGATGCCGCCTATGATCAGTCGTTTTACGCGCCGCTCGCACGGCAGATCTTGGCGCGGCTCGAGAGCAACAGTGAGATCGCGCGGCAGCGCGTCGGGCAGCCGCAACGCGAGGCCTATGGGCCGACCGAGCCGGAAAAGCTCGACATCTACAAAACCAAGCGGCCGAAGGCACCAATCTTCGTCTTCATCCACGGCGGTGCCTGGCTTGGCGGCTACGCCAAGGACCATGCCTTTCCGGCGGAGATGCTGGTCAACGCCGGCGCCCACTTCGTCGTTTTGGATTTCATCGCCATCGGCGCCGCCAACGGCGACCTGACCAAGATGGCGGAGCAGGTGCGGCGCGGCATCGCCTGGACCTACAAAAACGCCGCAAGCTTCGGCGGCGATCCGGAGCGGCTTTATATCGGCGGTCATTCCTCCGGCGGCCACCTTTGTGGGGTCGCCATGGTCACCGACTGGAAAAAAGACTTCGGACTGCCCGAGAATATCGTGAAGGGCGGTGTGTGTATGAGCGGCATGTACGACATGAAGCCGGTACGGTTGTCGAAGCGCGGCAAATACGTCCATTTCACCGACGAGATGGAGGACGCCATGAGTTCACAGCGTCATCTCGACCTGCTGCGGGCGCCGGTGGTCGTAACCTACGGCACCAACGAAACGCCCGAATTCCAGCGGCAGAACCGCGACTTCGCCGCCGCTGTCAAAGCCGCCGGCAAGCCGGTCGAACTGATCGTCGGCGCGAACTACAACCACTTCGAAATGGAAGAATCGGTCGGCCATCCCTACGGCCCGAACGGCCGCGCGGTATTGGCGATGATGAAGCTGTCGGCGGCATGATAAGCAGTCGCACTTTCGCCCGACGATGAGGAATTGCGGCGCAGGCACGGCTTTGCTGCTGGCGTCGATCGCGCTCGCCGCTTGCAGCGGCTTCGGCAAGCCGAAGCCCGCGGAGGTTGTCGATCCGAACGCGTTGCCGGCGAACTATCGAAACCAGATCGCGACATTTCTGCTGACGCAATTGATCGATCGCGCCGATTACACCGGCGCGATGATCTCGATGCCAACGCTCAAGCCCGTTGGCGACAGCCAGCGTTACGTAGTTTGCCTGCAGTTCAACGGACGCGGTGTCCGCAAGGACAAGGTCGTGATCTATTTCGCCGGTGCGATTCAGCAGTTCGTAACGCCGAAGCCCGAACAGTGCGGGGATGCGGTGTATCAGCCGTTCAAAGAGTTGGCCGACGAGATACCGGAAAAGTAGCGTTATCGCGGCGTACAGGCGTCGATAAATTCTCTATTCGACCTGGATGCCGGCACGCTTGACCACGTCCGCCCACTTGGCGATTTCGGCCTTGAGAAAGGGATCGATGTCGGCGAGCGGCATGTCGAGAGGGACGCCGGCCGCAGCAGCGATGCGCTCTTTCACGAAGGCAGTATCTTGCGCCTTCTTCACTTCCGTATGCAGCTTGTCGATGACGGGTTGTGGCGTCTTCCGCGGCGCCCAAAGTCCGAACCAAGTGTAATACTCGTAGCCGGCCACGCCCGCTTCTTCGACCGTGGGAACGTCCGGCAGCAACGCCGAGCGCGCCTTGCCGGTGACTGCGAGCGCGCGCACGTTGCCACTTTGAATTTGGCCCAATCCGCTCGCCAGATTGTCGAAGAACACGGGCACCTGACCCGATATGACGTCGGTATAAGCGGGTGCCGCACCGCGGTAGGGCACATGCGTCAGCTTGATGCCGGTCATCAGTTTGAACAGTTCCATCGACAAATGCTGGCCGGTGCCGTTACCGGCCGACGCGTAGTTGATCTCACCCGGTTTCGCCTTTGCCAGCGCAATAAGCTCTTTGATCGAATGCGCTGGAAAATTCTTGCTCACCACGATCACGAACGGAAACTCCGCCAGCATTCCGACCGGTGCAAAGTCGCGGATCGGATCGTAGGGCAGTTTGGCGAACAGGCTCGGATTGACTGCCATGCTGGCGTTGAGCCCGGTTTGCAGCGTGTAGCCGTCGGGTGCGGCGTTCGCGGCATAGGCCGTCCCGGTCACCGAGCCTGCGCCCGGCCGGTTGTCGACCACGAAGGGCTGCCCCGTTTGCTTGGCAAGCTGCTCGGCAAAGATGCGGGAGACGATGTCGGTGCCGCCGCCAGCGGTCGAGGCGACGATGATGCTAACCGGCCGGGTCGGAAAATCCTCGGCCCGCGCGAGTGTCGCCAGTAGGCCGACATTAAGGAGCGCTGCGGCGAGCGCAGAAGCATAAAAACGTTGGAACACGGCTTTCCTTCCTATTTTCCATTTTTGAATGCGCCTTATCGGGGCTGCAGCATCAGATCGCAACCATCGGACGACGGACCGAAGAGACAAGAGGCGAGCGGGCCGAATTGGCAAGCGCTCCGCAAAGGCGGCGCACGAAGAATTCTTCATGGAAGTAGCCGAGGTGGGCGACCGGGCCGCCAAACCCCTCAATCCGAGCCACAGGAAGGCGGCAAGCAACTCGGCGGTGATGCCGCGGCTTGAAGTTGCGTGCGCTGTCTCCCCGGCGTCTTGTCGCATGCCGCGCATTGTTGACAAGTTCCCATGCGCGGGCAACAGTTTGTGAGCATCGTGCACGTGCTGTCAGGCGCCGCTACACAAGAAACAATAGCGCGCGCGATTTCCGGGAGGATCCGCATGACCATGACGATTCCGCAGCGCGTTGCGCCCGGTCAAACCGCGGCGCTGGCCGCCGCCACACGCGTGCGCTGGAATTACATCGCGCCGACGCTCTTGGCCTATTGGATCATGTCCATGTTCGACAAGAGCAACATTTCAATCGTCATCGCCAACCCTACCTTCCTCAACGAGATGCAGCTTGGCGGGCAGACGAAAGAGCTCGGCTGGCTGGTCGGCAGCTTGTTCATCTCCTATGGCATCGCAGCCCCGGTGTGGGGCTGGGCCGTGACACGGTACGGGCCGCGCAACGCCACGATTGCGAGCCTCATCGTCTGGGCACTCACCTGTTTTTGGGCGGGAATGGCGCAGAACTTCGGCATGCTGCTCGCCTCCCGCATCGGATTGGGCGCAGGGGAGGCGGCCTGCTATCCGATCACGCTCGCTCTGGTTGCCAACTGGTTCGCGCTGCGCGAACGCGGCAAGGCCACGGCCTATTGGTGGATCGGCACCATGATCGGGCCGATGCTGGTCGGTCTCATTGTCACCAGCCTGATCTTGACCATTGGCTGGCGCGGGCAATTTTTCGCCCTTGGCGTCCTTGCGCTCATCGTGCCGCTGCCAATGGTGTGGTTCCTCGTGCGCGACTACCCGCAACAGAATCCGGCCGTCAATTCTGCCGAGCTCGATCTGATCCGTTCAGGCGCCATCGAGAACAATGACGACGCGCCGGGCCGGATACTGAAGGGCGTGACCAGCGTCTGGGGCAACTACCGCTTTTGGCTGATGACGATCGCGATCTCGTCCAATGCGATCTTCTTTTGGGGCTGGTCCGGCTGGCTGCCGACTTATCTGCGGACCGAGCGCCACTTCACGTTCAGCATGTCCGGCTATTTGACATTCGTGATCTACGGTTTCGCGGTGGTGACCATCCTTGTCGTCGGCCGGGTGTCCGATCGCCTGTTTCGTCGCGCGCCGCTGGCGGGACTCGGCTGGGCATCGGCCGCGGTCTTTCTGATGGCGGCATCGCTCGCGCCGAGCCCGACGTGGGCTGTGGTCCTGATGATCTGTGCGCTGTGCGCGCAGCAGGTCGGGATTTCGTGCGCAGAGATGCTCATGCACAGCGTCGTCGGCACCGCCGATATGGGCAAATCCCAGGGCGTGCGCGCCTTCGTTACGCAGATGTTCGGCGCGTTCTCGCCGGTCATGATCGGTTACATCCTGGCGCTGACCGGCGGGGCCTTTATCGTTCCATTCGCGTTCCTCGCCGCCGCCGTCGTGATCTCGGCGACCTGCATGATCGCCCTTGCCCGTGAAGGGCTGTGACATGGCGCAGGTCGATTTGCCGCTGCCGAGCATGCAGGTGGGCGACGTCGAGGTGCGGGGCGTCAGCGACGGTCTCCTGAAGACCTCGCTCGACATTGTCATCGGCATGGAACGGGCGGAAGCCGACAAGCTTGTCGGTTCGACCGACAACGGGGCGTTCAACATTCCGGTGAACAACTTTCTCATCCGCCGCGGCGGCAAGACCATCCTCATCGATGCCGGCGCCGGCAACACCATGCAGCCGACGCTCGGCAAGCTGCCCGCCAATCTGCGCGCCGCCGGGATCGCGCCCGACGCGGTTGACCATATCGTCATCACCCATCTGCATCCCGACCACGCCAACGGCTTGGTCGACGATGCCGGCAAGCCGCACTATCCCAACGCCGAGATCGTCGTACACCAGGTCGAGGCTGATTTCTGGATGCGTGAGGATGGCGCGGGCGATCCCGATCGCGTCAAGGGCAATCGCGCGCGCACCAGGATCAACCTCAAGCCCTATCTCGATCGCATTCGGCGGGTGCGCGACGGCGAGGACTATCTGGGATTCCGCCCGGTGCTGGCCCCCGGGCACACGCCCGGACACACGTGCTGGCTGCTCGCCGCGCCTGGCGGCGGCTTCATGGCTTTCGGCGACGTGGTCCACCTTTCCGCGATCCAGATTTCGCATCCGGATGTCGGCATGACTTACGACCTCGACAAGGATCAGGCCGTCAGGTCGCGCAAGCGCATTCTCGATATGGCCGCCTCGGAGCGGCTTGCCATTGCGGGCGCTCACGTCAATGCCCCGGGTTTCGGCTACGTGGTGCGCAAAGGCGCGTCCTATGCCTTCGAGCCGGCCGGATAAGGCGGCCGTCGTCTTTTGGCGGAATGGCGAGAAAGTTCTGATTTTGACGTTGCTTCCGGCGCGGCTGTCCCGCGCGTTATTGAATATTTGGTAGTATATTCTCCTGTTTGCGGACGAAAACGACCTCATATATAGAAAATCATTCTCCAGAGGCCGGTATCACCCCCTCGGGTGTCCATAACGGCCGCTGGTCTCGCGAGGCCGTCATGACATCGCCGCTCGATATCAAGAAATTCAAAGTAACCGGCCCGGTCGTGGTCACCGCCAACCGCGTCGCTGACGGAGCCGTCGTTTATCGCCGCGCCGACGGCGGCTGGACCACCAAGATGGACGAGGCTGCAGTCGCGACGAACGCCGCCGGTGCGACAGCCTTGATCGACGCCGCTGCTGCCGACGATTTGCGTGCGGTCGGCCCGTACATCGCGCCGGTGAAGCTCGCGCCGGACGGCGCGGTGCGGCCGGGAAATCTACGCGAGCTCATCCGTCTCGGCGGCCCGACCATCGATTTGCCGGTGACGTTCGGCATCTAAGCGTGCCGGCGCCGGCCGGCATTCGAGGCGCGCATGTACGTTTACGATGCTTTCGATCGGACCCTCGTCGCCGAGCGCGTTGCGGAGTTTCGTGACCAGGTTGCGCGGCGTCTTTCCGGCGAGCTGACCGAGGAAGAGTTCAAGCCGCTGCGGCTGATGAACGGCGTCTATCTGCAGCTTCACGCCTACATGCTGCGCATCGCCATTCCCTACGGCACGCTGTCGTCGGAACAGTTGCGCAGGCTCGCGCATGTCGCTCGGCGCTACGATCGCGGCTATGGTCACTTCACCACGCGCCAGAACATCCAGTTCCACTGGATCAAGCTCGCCGAACTGCCGGACGCCATGGCCGACTTGGCCGGCGTCGGCATGCACGGCATGCAAACCAGCGGCAATGTGGTCCGCAACATCACCACCGATCAGTGGGCCGGCGTCGCGCCCGACGAGATCGAAGATCCACGGGTGTGGGCCGAGGTCATCCGCCAGCACGTCACGTTGCACCCCGAATTCTCGTTCATGCCGCGCAAGTTCAAGATCGCGGTCGGTGCGTCGGTTCACGATCGCGCGGCGCTGCGTATCCACGATTTGGCGCTGCGGATGCACCGCAACGAGAGCGGGGAGCTTGGCTTCGAGGTCATGGTCGGCGGCGGGCTCGGCCGCACGCCATTCCTCGCCAAGACGATCAAGCCGTTCCTGCCCAAGCGCGACGTGCTGAGCTATGTCGAAGCAGTGTTGCGCACCTACAATCAGTTCGGGCGGCGCGACAATATCTACAAGGCGCGCATCAAGATCCTGATCCATGAGCTCGGCGTCGAGGCTTTCATCAAGGAAGTCGAGGCGGAGTGGCGGAGCATCAGGGATGGCGCGCTTGTGCTCGATCCAACTGCCGTTGCCGAGATCGCCGGCCGTTTCCTCTATCCGATTTACGAGCGCCTTGATGACGGTCCGCTGGAGCTCTCGCGCGCGAGAGCTGCGGACCCCGCGTT
>DATJYT010000156.1:0-2313 GCA_035499475.1 Xanthobacteraceae bacterium
CTAGTAGCTATCTTCGGTGAGACCCCGGTTCGCGCCGGGGTGAGTGCAACACAGTGAAAGGATAACGACCTGGCAACCTCTGCACTCTCTCGGGCAGCGCATCGCAAGCCCGATACCGTCTCCCGGCATCCGAGCGCCAAGGAGACGCTCCGCATCGTCCTCGCAAGCCTTGACGACATGAAAGCCGAGGACATCGTCACCATCGACCTCATCGGCAAATCTTCGATCGCGGATTACATGGTGGTGGCCTCCGGCCGCTCCAATCGCCATGTCGCGTCGATCGCCGAGCAGGTGATCAAGGACGCCGGACAGGCCCACGTGCCGCGGCTGCGGTCCGAAGGACTGCGCCAGGGCGACTGGGTGCTGATCGACGCCGGTGACGTGATCGTGCACGTCTTCCGTCCGGAAGTACGCGACCACTACAATCTCGAAAAGATGTGGTCGGCCGGACGCGCGGACGCAAAGAGGACGAACTGATACACTGACGGCGAGATGCGCATTGTCGTCGCCGCCGTCGGACGCCTGAAGCAAGGGCCGGAAACCGAACTTTCCGAGCGCTATCGCAAGCGCGCCGCGCAAACCGGCCGGGCGCTTGGTCTACGCGACATTGAAATCGTGGAAATTCGGGAAAGCCGCGCCGATGATGCCGGCAAGCGCATGCTGGAGGAATCGATCGCGCTCGCCAACATCATTCCGCAAGGCGCAGCCGTCGTGCTGCTCGACGTCAACGGCGAGAATATCGACAGCGCGAGCCTCACCGCGCAGATCGCGAAATGGCGGGGCGATGACCGGCCGGCCGTTGTCTTCCTGATCGGCGGCGCCGACGGGCTCGCAGCCAGCCTCCGCGACAAGGCGCAACTGAGGCTGTCGTTCGGGGCAGCCACCTGGCCGCATCAACTGGTGCGGATCATGCTGCTGGAGCAGCTTTACCGGGCGACGACGATTTTATCCGGGCACCCCTATCATCGGGCCTGAAAGCTTCGAAAAATTAATATCCGGGTCCCGATTTGGTCTTAATCGGGGCGCTGGATAATCCCCAACAACGCACTTGCTGTCGCAAATTGCGGGCGTAACTTGGTCGAAATGATTTGCTTCGGGGGATCTAGCCGCCTCGGTCCGCGCGCCGCCCTCCTTGCCGGGCTTGGCCTTGCATTGCCTCTCGCGCTGGCCGAGCCGCTCGGCGCGCAGGACAAGCCGGCGGCGGCTCCCGCCCAGAACGACAAATCCGGGAAGCTCGACGCGCTCAAGCAGCACGACGACGAGCTCAAAGCCACCCGCGACGCGCAGCGCAAATCCGCCGACACCGAAGCCGCGCTCAAGCGCGAGATCGAGCAGATCGGCGCCGACCGGCGCAAGCTCAACCAGGCGCTGCTCGACACCGCCGCGCGAACGCGCGGCGTCGAAGCCAAGGTCGAGGCGACGCAGGCGCGCCTTGCGCCGCTCGATGAGAATCGCCGCAGCATCGAGAAGTCGCTCGACGGCCGGCGCGCCGTGATCGGCGAAGTGCTCGCCGCGCTGCAACGCATCGGCCACCGCGCGCCGCCGGCGCTGATCTCAAGTCCGGAAGACGCGCTGCAGGCGGTGCGCACCGCGATGGTGCTCGGCGCCGTGCTGCCGGAAATGCGCCATCGGGTCGAAGCGCTGGCCAATGACCTCAATGCGCTGCTGACCGTGCGCAAGAAAATCGCCGACGAACGCGACCAGCTCAACAACGAGGTTGCCTCGCTCAACACCGAACGCGACCGCATGGCCGCGCTGATTGCCGAGCGCCAGAAACAGGAGGCCGAGCGCGTGACGGCGCTCGATGCCGAGCGGGCGCGCGCCGCCGACCTGGCGAAGGTCGCCGACAACCTCAAGGACCTGATCACCCAGCTCGAGCAGGGTCTCGATCCCGCCACCCGGGCCGCCCGGGAGGAAGCGATTCGCAACGCCGCGCGTCCGGCGCTGGCCGCCCTGCACGATCCGGGACGGCTCGGCCCGGCGGTAGCCTTTGCTTCCTTGCACGGGCGAATTCCGATTCCGGTTAACGGCGTCAAATTGAAAGATTTCGGGGCGCCCGACAGCGTCGGCAGCCTTGAAAAGGGCGTTTCCATCGCGACTCGTGCTGGCGCACAAGTGACTTCGCCGGCCGACGGCTGGGTGGTATACGCCGGACCGTTCCGGTCATACGGACAACTCTTGATCCTGAATGCCGGCGGCGGGTATCATATTCTCCTCGCTGGGATGGATAAGATATCTGTTGATCTCGGGCAGTTCGTGCTGACCGGTGAACCCGTTGCGGTGATGGGGACCGACTCCCATATCGCCGCCATC
>DATJYT010000157.1:0-20870 GCA_035499475.1 Xanthobacteraceae bacterium
GATGTCCTCGACCGTGCGGACGCCGCCGCCCACCGTCAGCGGCATGAAACAGGCTTCCGCCGTACGCCGCACCACGTCGAGCATGATGCCGCGGTTCTCGTGGCTTGCGGTGATGTCGAGGAAGGTGAGCTCGTCGGCGCCTGCTTCATCATAGGCGATCGCCGCCTCCACCGGATCGCCGGCATCGCGCAGTTCGACAAAATTGATGCCCTTGACGACACGGCCGTCCTTGACGTCGAGGCAGGGAATGAGGCGGGCCTTGAACATGTCAGGCTGTGGCCCGCGCCGCGCGCAACAGCGCCAACGCCGCCGAGGCGTCGATGCGGCCGTCGTACAGGGCGCGGCCGGCGATTGCACCTTCGAGCTTGCGCGCCCGCGCCGACGCCAGCGCCTTCACATCGTCGATTGAAGCAAGTCCTCCCGAGGCAATCACCGGAATTTCGATTTGGTCGGCAAGCGCGATCGTCGCCTCCAGATTGAGGCCCTTGAGCATGCCGTCACGCGCCACGTCGGTATAAATAATGGCGCAGACGCCGGCGTCCTCGAAGCGCCGCGCAATGTCGAGCGCATAAAGCTCCGAAGTCTCCGCCCAGCCCTCGACTGCGACCTTACCGTCACGCGCGTCGAGACCGACGGCGACGCGGCCCGGATGATCCCGCGCGGCGTCCCTCACCAGTTGCGGATTGCGCACCGCCGCAGTGCCGATGATGACGCGGGCTATTCCCTTGCCGAGCCAGGCATCGATGGTCGCACGGTCGCGAATGCCGCCGCCGAGCTGCACCGGGATCTTCACCGTGGCCAGGATGACTTCGACCGCCGAACCGTTGATCGGCCGGCCGGCGAAAGCGCCATCAAGATCGACGATGTGCAGATATTCGAAGCCCTGCCGCTCGAACGCAGCCGCCTGCGCCGCCGGATCGCGATTGAACACTGTCGCGCGCGCCATATCGCCTTGCTGGAGGCGCACGGCTTCTCCGTTCTTCAGATCGATGGCTGGAAAGAGAATCATTGCGCGGTCATTACTCCGATCAGCTGTTGATCTCGACCAACAGCAGATAGAAACCAGCGAGCGCACGATCAGGCAGCGCAGGACTCGACAATATCTTCGTCAGGTTGAACGACCCCCCAACGAACAACAAGCCGGCCAATGTCGCCGACGCAGCCATTTGCGCCGCGAAGAACGTTTCCCAGCCCGACATATCAGGGCTTCCACTTGAGAAAATTGGCGATCAGCGCGAGTCCGAAGCGCTGACTCTTCTCGGGATGGAATTGCGTGCCGACGATATTGTCACGGCCGACGATCGCAGTGACAGCGCCGCCATAGTCGGCCTCGGCCACCAGATCAGCGTGCTGCGCGGGCTCGAGCTGATAGGAATGCACGAAATAGGCGTGCCGACCCTGTGGCCCAAGCGCCAAGCCGTCGAGCAGCGGGTGGGTCCGCGCGACGTTGAGCGTATTCCAGCCCATATGCGGGACTTTCAGGTTGGGATCATTTGGCACGATGCGATCGACTTCGCCGGCGATCCAGCCCAGACCTTCGGTCACCTCATATTCGCGCCCGCGTTCGGCAAGCAACTGCATGCCGACACAAATGCCGAAAAACGGCCGACCCTTGTGGCGCACGGCGTCCTCGAGAGCCTCGACCATGCCGTCAACAGCGGCGAGCCCGCGTCGGCAGTCGGCAAAGGCGCCGACGCCGGGCAGCACGACCCGATCGGCACTCGCGACCACCGCCGGGTCCTGCGTCACCAGGATCGGCTGGCCCAGGCCGGCATCCTGTGCGGCGCGCTCAAACGCCTTGGCGGCAGAGTGCAGATTGCCCGAGCCGTAGTCGACGATGGCGACGCTCATTGCTGCGTTCCGGGCTGCGGAAACAATCCTATGATGTCGGGCGTCTGTGGCACACGCGGGATCGGCGGCGGTGCGGCCGCGGCGGCTGTAGTTGGGGCTGCGGCAGGCGCGCGCGGCACGGCGGTGTTTCTGCGGACCCAAACATCGAAGAAACGACGTTCGGCATCCTCGGCGTCTTCGCCGGTGACGACGCCGACGTTTTTCCAGCCCCGACGCGACAGCGTGAAACGGCGCAACGTGCCGCCCTCAAGCCCGACCAAAAGCCCGATGAGCAGCCCGACGACGCTCAGCGCGCCGGCAGACACACCAAACGGCCGGAGCAGGATTCCGACCGACATGGAAACGATAATGTAGCCGATCAGCACAACCCACATGCGATATCGCAGCATCCACAGCGGCGCGAACAGAAATGCCCAGACGTAGAAACCGTCGCGCACGAAAATAAAGCGTCCGGCGTCGGACATATCATCCGCGCTCCGCAGCGGCGGCTCATGAACGGTGTAGACGGACATTCCGGTTCTCGCTTCTCTCCGCCTCTTTCCCCTGGAGAGATAGGAAGCTCAGCCGCCGAGCGCACCCTTGGTCGAGGGTACCTCGTTGGCCGCGCGCGCATCGATGGCGACGGCGGCACGCAGCGCCCGCGCCAAACCCTTGAAGCAGGATTCGGCGACGTGATGATCGTTGCTACCGTAGAGCGTCGCCACATGCAGCGTCACGCCTGCGTTCATCGCAAACGCCTGAAACCATTCCTGCACCAGCGCGGTATCGAACGTGCCGATCTTGGAGCGCACGAATTCGACCTGGAAAACCAGGAACGGCCGGCCCGAAATGTCGATCGCCACGCGCGTCAGCGCCTCGTCCATCGGCAAATGCACGTCGGCGTAGCGCGTGATGCCCTTCATGTCGCCAAGCGCCTGCTTCACCGCTTGGCCGAGCGCGATGCCGACGTCCTCGGTGGTGTGGTGATGATCGACGTGCAGGTCGCCCTTGGCTTTGACGTGGATATCCACCCGGGAATGCCGCGCCAGAAGGTCGAGCATGTGATCGAGGAAGCCGATGCCGGTGGTGAGCGACGACGCGCCGGTACCATCGAGATCGATGGTGACCTCGACGTCGGTTTCCTTGGTGGTCCGCTTCACGGACGCCTTGCGCATTTTGCTCTCCTCGGCGCGCCGCGGGCCTTTTATCAGGGCTTTGTGCGCTCTGCCAACGTTTCAGCCGATGATTTGCATTGCCGACAGCCAACTCTTAAGTCTTGCCTGAAACGAGGGCATGCCTACCGATGCAATTCCCCGAATCCGGCCAATCAGGCCCTTGGCACGGCACCACGATCCTGACGGTCCGCAAAGGCGGCGTGGTCGCGGTCGGCGGCGACGGCCAGGTTTCGATCGGCCAGACCATCGTCAAAGCCAACGCCAAGAAGGTGCGCCGGCTCGGCAAGGGCGACGTCGTCGGCGGCTTTGCCGGCGCGACGGCCGACGCTTTCACGCTGTTCGAGCGGCTGGAATCCAAGCTCGAGCAATATCCCGGCCAGCTCACCCGCGCCGCGGTGGAGCTCGCCAAGGACTGGCGCACCGACCGCTATTTGCGCCGGCTTGAGGCCATGATGATTGTCGCCGACAAGGACGTGTCGCTGGTGCTCACCGGCACCGGCGACGTGCTTGAGCCCGAAGCCGGCATCGTCGGCATCGGCTCCGGCGGCAATTACGCGCTCGCCGCGGCGCGCGCGCTGGCGGATGGCCCGCTCGACGCCGAGGCGATCGTGCGGCGCGCGCTCGATATCGCGGCCGACATTTGCGTATACACCAACCGCAATGTCACCATCGAGACGCTGAAAGGCGCCTGAGCATGGCGTTTTCAGTCTGCGCGTTTGGAGCCATCGGAGCCTACGGCTTCCAAAAAACGCCTTTCGTCGATACGCCGGACGGCCGCGCAATTCTCATGGCACGCAACGCATGACCAACTTCTCGCCCCGCGAAATCGTCTCCGAGCTCGACCGTTTCATCGTCGGCCAGGCCGATGCCAAACGCGCCGTCGCCATCGCATTGCGCAACCGCTGGCGGCGGTTGCAGCTCGACGACCGGCTGCGCGAGGAAGTGCTGCCGAAGAATATTCTGATGATCGGGCCGACCGGCGTCGGTAAAACAGAAATCTCGCGCCGCCTCGCCAAGCTCGCCGGTGCACCGTTCCTCAAGGTCGAGGCCACGAAATTCACCGAGGTCGGTTATGTGGGCCGCGACGTCGAGCAGATCGTGCGCGATCTTGTCGAGATCGGCATCGCTTTGATACGCGAGAAGAAGCGCAAGGACGTCGAGGCGAGAGCCCAGAAGGCCGCCGAAGATCGCGTGCTCGACGCCTTGGTCGGAGCGAGCGCGAGCGCATCCACCAAGGAAACGTTCCGCAAGAAGCTCCGCGCCGGCGAGCTCGACGACAAGGAGATCGAGATCGAAGTTCAGGCCGCCGGCAGCGGCATGCCGCTGTTCGACATCCCCGGAATGCCGGGCGCGCAGATGGGCGCGATCTCGATCGGCGATATTTTCGGCAAGCTCGGCGCTGGACGTACCAAGACACGTCGCGTCACCGTCCACGAATCCTACGACATCCTTATCAACGAGGAATCCGACAAGTTGCTCGATACCGATCAGCTCACGCAGGAGGCGATCAAGACGGTCGAGAACAACGGCATCGTGTTTCTCGATGAGATCGACAAGATCTGCGTGCGCGAGGGCCGCGTCGGCGCCGACGTCTCGCGCGAAGGCGTGCAGCGCGATCTCCTGCCTCTGATCGAGGGAACCACCGTCGCCACCAAGCACGGCTCGGTGAAAACGGACCACATTCTTTTCATAGCCTCCGGCGCGTTTCATATTTCGAAGCCGTCGGACTTGCTGCCTGAATTGCAGGGTCGTCTGCCGATCCGCGTTGAGCTGATGCCGCTCACCCGCGACGATTTTCGCCGAATACTCACCGAACCGGAAGCATCGCTCATCAAGCAATACGTGGCGCTGATGGCGACCGAAGGCGTGACGCTCGAATTCTCCGAGGACGCCATCGACGCGGTCGCCGACGTCGCCGTCGCCGTGAACTCAAGCGTGGAGAATATCGGTGCGCGTCGTCTCCAGACCGTGATGGAGCGCGTGCTTGATGAAATTTCCTTCTCCGCGCCCGACCGCTCCGGCGACACCGTCAAGATCGATGCCGCTTATGTGCAAAAACACGTGGGCGACCTCGCCAAGAACGCCGATTTGAGCCGCTTTATTCTGTAATTCATCCCTGTCCCCGATCCGTGCCGCCAGCGTGGTCAACGTGACGCGGCGCCCGGCCCTTGGTTTCGGCGGACGCCAACCGCTAAGCTGAAGCGAAATCGCCGGGGTATTCACGTGATCACTCGCCGCCGCCTGATCGCTCTTTCCGCCATGTCGGCCGTTGCACCAAACTTTGCCGGCCGCATCAGTTCCGCCTGGGCCCAGTCAAGCGCCTGGCCTGATCGCAGCCTACGTCTGATCGTGCCGCTCGCCGCCGGAGGACCGACCGATGCGGTTGGACGCGTCCTTGCCGAGCAGCTTTCAAAACGGTGGGGTCAGCAAGTCGTCGTCGAAAATAAACCCGGTGGCGGCACCAATGTCGGCAACGAATACGTCGCGCATGCCGATCCGGACGGCTACACCATGCTCTACGGCACTTCATCGGTCGCGGTGAATGCTACGCTTTATCGTTCTCTCACTTACGATCCGATCGCCGACCTTGCGCCGGTCTCGCTGTCGGCGCGATTCCCGTTTTTCATGTTCGTGCCGAATTCATCGCCGGCAAAGACGGTCAAGGAATTCATCGATTACGCCAAGGAGCGCCCGGGCAAGCTCGTCATGGGCTCGCCCGGCACCGGCAGTGCGCCGCACCTCTCCGAAGAGCTCTTCATGCAGATGGCGGGAATTCAAATGACCCACGCGCCTTACCGCGGCGCCGCACCCGCCTTCATCGATCTTATCCCGGGCCGCATCGATTGCTATTTTGGCAGCGGCGAACTGCTCAGCTATTCGCGGTCCGGCCAAGTGCGCGCACTCGCGACCACGAGCGCCAAGAGAGCCGCGGCCGAGCCTGAATTGCCGACCATCGCCGAGGGCGGCGTGCCGGGCTACGAGGTCGATTCATGGCAGGGCGTCTTCGTGCCGGCGAAGACACCGCCGGAGATCATTCATAAAATGAGCGCCGACATCGTCGCCGTACTTTCGCAGCCGGCGGTGATCGACCAGCTTGCGCGCTCCGCCTATGCGGCGGGTGGTTCGACTCCGGAGGAGATGCGCAAGTTTCTGAAGGCAGATACCGAGAAGTGGGGAGCCGTCATCAAGAAAGCAGGGATCAAGATCGATTAGGTCTTGCTCTGCTCGCGGCTGATCTCGCGGATGGTTTCCATCCACTTCTCAATCTGCGCAAGGACGCGTTTCTGGCCGGCCGCGGCTCCACTCGGCTTGGGTTTCGATTGCAGATCGGCAATCTCGGACATGATCGTGCTCCACTCGGCGTCGTGCGCGGCGCGCCGACGATCGGGAACGCCGCCCTCCTGATCACATTGGCCATTTCCGGCCGTCTGTCCGAGTTTCCAATGGTTAAGGTTAATGGCGGAATCAACGCGCGCGGCGCAGTCGCACATAAAGTGCGCCCTGCCCGCCGTGGCCGGCGCCGGCATCTTCGAATCCCACGATCATGACGCGAAATTCCGGCAGCGCGAGCCACATCGGCACTTGGCGCTTAAGCACACCACGGCCGCCCGCAGCATCGCGTCCCGATGATCCCTTGCCGGTCACAACCAGCACGGTCCGGGCGCCCTCCGCTTGCGCATTGCGCAAGAAACGCAGCAGCGCCGCATGCGCCTCGTTTTGCGTCATTCCATGAAGATCGATGCGCGCGTCGATCGCTTCACCGCCGCGCGCGACACGCCGCTTCCAGCGCGGGCCCAACGGCGCGAGTGGAGACGACTTGGCGTGCGAGGTATCACGCAGTCCCAACGGACTCATTGGTGGCAATGGTACGGCTTTGGCAGCGCGGGCCGGCTTTACGGACAACCTCGCCGGCGGATCTGTTGCGGGTACCGCGGACTTTCGCGACGGGCGCAACGGCGTGATCGAACGCGCAAATCCCTTCCAGACCGCCTCATCCTCCTCGCTCAGGTGACGACGGCGGCTCACGGCTTTGGCTTCACATTCCGTTTGGTCGCGACCGAGAGCACGGGCTTCGCCGGCGCCTCGACGGCGGGCTTGGGTTCCGGCAAGGGAACATCGACCGCCGTCGGATCCTCCATGGTGCTGCCCACGTTGACGCTGAAGTTACCTGGGCGCTCAGGAGGCAGCGGCGTATCGCGCCCGGCTTCGACCGGGTCGAGCTCCCGCGGCAGCAGCATGACGAATTGGCCCGGATTCTTGATCCGGCCGGCCATGCGCGCGGCTTCGTCGCCGGCGCCGAAATAGATATCGGCCCGCGCCGGACCGACAATGGCCGAGCCAGTATCTTGCGCGAACATCAGTCGGCGAAACTTGGTGCCGGCTTTTTCGCTGGCGATCGGCAAATCAGCCTCAATGAAGAACGGTGTGCCGTAAACGTGCAGTGCGCGATCGACCGCAATCGACCGGCCGGGCACCAGCGGCACACCTTCGGCGCCAATCGCCTCGTCTTCGGTGGCAAGATCGGTGATGCGGAAGAAGACATACGACTTGTTCTGCCGTCGCACGTCTTTCGCCTGGTCCGGATTGGCCTCCATCCACTCGCGGATTCGCTGCATCGACATTTCGTCCTTGGGGATGAGCTTGCGATCGATGAGCACACGGCCTACGGGCGTGTAGGGCCAACCGTTGTGGGAGTCGTAGTTGACCCGCAGAATCGTACCGTCCTCGAGCCTGATCCGCGCCGACCCCTGGATTTGCGCAAACAGCACATCGACCTGATCGTGCAACCAGCAGATTTCCAGATGCCATCCGTCGAGTGCGCCGTCCTCGATCTCGCCGCGATCGTAGTAAGGCACGATCTTGCGGCGGCCGACACGGCGGCCGACTTTCACGCCTTTTGAAGGGAAGGCGTCGCCCAGTTTGCGCCGCCCGGCAACGACCAAGTTCGGCGGCCGGCGGTACAGCGGTGCGGTGAACTCCCCAGTCGGTACCCGCGAGCCCTCGATGATGGGCTCGTAATATCCGGTCAGGAAGCCGTCGGTATCGCCGAGCTTGTTAATGCGCAGCGGACGAAAATTGTCCTCGAAGAATTTCCGCGCGCCATCTTCATCAAGCGGGATAGCGGCCTTGGCGCGTTCGCAGACCCCTTTGAGTGCGTCGCTGATCGGGGTGATGTCGCGCGACGGCCGCTGTTTGGCGGCGAGCGTGCGGCAACTGGCGAGGAAGGTCGCGAAGGCCGCGGCGTGATCGTCGCTGGTCCAGCCATCAAGCTCCGACCATTCGAGCGGCTCATATTGCGTATCGGGAAATCTGAACGGTACCGGCCCTTCGCTACGCGCCGCGGTCGCTGCCCCGGCGAGGCAGAGGGTGATCGAGAGCCAAGAAAGAACGCGACAACGTGCCGCCATCGGCGTCAGTGTCCGGCTTCGGTGGCTACGACCTTCCAGTTGGGATCGCGCGAAGATACGTCGCGGGCAAATGTCCATATATCGGTGACGTCGGTGACCTTCTCGGCGTTGCCGTCGATGACGGCGCCATTACGGTCACGGGTCGCCGAAACCAGCTTGGACACGAAACGCACGGTGATCTGAGCCGTGCGCCCGCGCAACTCGGCGGCGGTTATCGTGGAACCATCGATCGAAATAAAGCGCGTCTCCGCAGTCTCGCCGCGGCCTTCGCGCTCGGTGATCGCCGCGTCAAATCCATCGAACACTTCGCGCGACAACAGATTACGCAACTGGCGGCGGTCGCCTTCGGCGAAGGTTGTCACAACCATCTCATAGGCCGTGCGGGCGCCGGTGATGAAATGCTTGGCATCGAAGCTCGGGTCCGCGGCCGCGATGGCGTCTAGGCCGGTGGCGACGGTCGAGCCGGTGTCGGCAATGCCCTTCCAGCGTTCCGCCGGAGGCGGCGGAGGTTCGGCTGAGCCGAGCCGCGGCGTCGCATCGGCCGCTCGCGGCGGCAACGTCACGACCTTGTCGGTCGCCGGGCTGCGCACTGCGTCACGGGCCGAATATGGATCATAAGGCGGCCGCTCCCGACCCGTGCGCTGGCCCAATACGCTGCGAAGCCGCAGGAAAATGAATACCGCGAGCGCCAGGAAGATGATGGTGTAGATATCGAACACGTTCGACATTCTCTCGACGCCGCTAGCGACGAAGCGATCTATTCCCCCAGCGGCTCGAAGTGGCGATCCGCGACAGGGAGCCGCTCCCATGCTCTATGTAGGCACGCACCGGGAACCAACCAGAGGCCGCCAACCTGACGGCAGCGCGCCATTTGAAAGTCTAGACGATTGCTGCCGCCTCGCCAACATTGGATGCGGCAGCATTCTTAGCGGGAATTAAGCACCGCGCTCGCCCGTTCGGTCTAAATCGATATGGTGCGGTTTTGGGCAGGGAGGCTGAATTCCGCAGCATCAGCTTCCCTTTCTCCGCGTAGGCAGGCGCCATTGTTCGCTCCCGCGCCCTATGTTAGCCAAGCCGCAACGCCCGCGAGAGGGCCGGAGATCGACGATATGTCAACGACAAATGGCGGTCCGCAGCCGCAAGTGGCAATGCCCCAGATTGGGGTGCTCGCGCAATACGTGAAAGACCTGTCGTTCGAGAATCCGCACGCCCCACGCTCAATGGCACCGAGCAACCAGCAGCCCGCCATCAACATTCAAATCAACGTCGACGCCACGCCGATGAGCGAGACCGACTTTGAGGTGACGTTGCGCCTGGAAGGCAAGGCGGAAGGCCAGGGCATGCTGCTGTTCAGCTTTGAACTCCTGTTCGCCGGCATGTTCCGCATCCAGAATGTCCCACCAGACAGCATGCAGCCGATGGTTCTGATCGAATGTCCGCGGCTGCTGTTCCCGTTCGCGCGCGAGATCGTCGCCACGACGGTGCGCAACGGCGGTTTCCCGCCATTGCTGCTTGAGCCGATCGATTTCGTCTCGCTGTACCGGCAGCGACTCGCGGCAGCTCAGCCCGGATCAGGGTCGCAGCCGCTCAATCCGAACTGATGTAATCGTTCCAGATCGGGTTCTCGCCGAGCGTTTGAACGAAGCTGCGGTGCGCGGCTCGCTCCTCATCGGTCAAGCGCGGCACCAGCGGGGTCGCTCGCTCGCGCACGATGATAATCTCACCCGGCGCCGATGCCGGCGCAGCGGTCTGAGACAAGATGAGCTGCGCCTGGCGGGCGCCGATTAATTCGACATAAACCTCGGCGAGCAGCTCGGCATCAAGCAAAGCGCCGTGCTTGGTGCGGCGGGAATTGTCGATCGCATAACGAGCGCAGAGATCGTCGAGCCGGTTCGCTGCGCCCGGGTGCTTGCGGCGCGCGAGGAGAAGCGTATCGATCATGCGTTCGCGACTCACCGTGGCACGGCTGGCACGCTCGAGTTCGGCGTTGAGGAAGGAAAGATCGAACATCGCGTTGTGGGCGACGAGCTGCGCGTCGCCCAGAAAAGCGGCCAGCTCATCCGCCTTCTCGGCGAACAGCGGCTTGTCCTTGAGGAACTCGATCGACAATCCGTGTATCTTGAACGCCGCCTCCGGCATGTCGCGCTCCGGATTGAAGTACCAATGGAACGTCTTGCCGGTCGGAAAGCGATTGACGAGCTCGATGCAGCCGATCTCGACCAGCCGATCCCCCTGAAGGGGATCAAGGCCGGTGGTTTCGGTATCGAACACGATCTCGCGCATTTTCTGTGTTCCAATTAAGCGATCGGCCGGCGGACTCGCGAATCACGGTTGCTTGCTCCGCATAGTAGCCACGGCGCGCAGAATGTCGCGCACCTGCCCGCGGGCGTGCTCGAAACCCTTGGAACTATCCACGATAAAATCAGCGCGACGGCGCTTTTCCGCATCGGGCATCTGCCGCGCGAGGATCGCGGCGAACTTATCTTCCGACATTCCCGGACGCTCGAAGGCTCGGGCGTGCTGGACTTCAGGCGGCGCGGACACGACCACGACTGCGTCGCAGCGGCGGTTCGCGCTGGTCTCGAACATCAGCGGGATGTCGAGCACAACGACTGGATCGCCCCTCGCCTCGGCTTCGGCCAGAAACTTGTTGGTCGAAAGCGTAACCAGCGGATGCACGATACCTTCGAGACGGGCTAGCGCCGCGCGATCGTTAAGCACCATCGCGGCGAGTTTCGCACGATCGACCTTCCCGTTAGCCGTCGCGCCGGGAAACGCCTTTTCGATGACAGGCACGGCCTCGCCTTCATAGAGCTCATGCACCGCGGCATCGGAATCGTGCACCGGCACGCCGGCTTCGGCGAAGAATTTTGACGTCGTGGACTTACCCATGCCGATCGAGCCGGTCAGGCAAAGAACAAACGGTCGCTTTCCGCTCATGGCTGCAGGTATCCACAGCGGCGCAGGAAATCCAGCACCGGCACGAGAGGCAAGCCCAAGACCGTGAAGTAGTCACCGTCAATCCGTTCGAAAAGCTGAATGCCCGGACCTTCGATCTGATAGGCACCGACGCTCGCGGTTGCGGCGGTGCCGACGGCATCGAGATAAGCGTCGAGAAACCGATCGGAAAATTTGCGCATCGTCAGCCGCGCAACGCCGACATATTCGAATAGAACCTTATCGTTCTCGGCAAACGCGATCGCGGAATGCAGTTCGTGGGTGCGGCCGCAAAGCGTGCGCAGTTGCGCGCGCGCTGCCGCAAGGTCGGCAGGCTTTGTGAACCGCTCTTTTCCAAGCGACAATGTCTGATCGGCGCCGAGCACGAGACGGCCGGCAGTGCGGCGCGCTACGGCGGCGGCCTTCTCACGGGCGAGCAGCGCGGCGACCGCTCCCGGCCCCTGGTCCGGCGCATCGGCCTCGAGCCCGCGTTCGTCGATATCGGCGGGACATAAGTCGATCGATATACCGGCACCCTCCAGCAGCGCACGGCGCGCTGTGCTTCTTGAAGCCAGCACCAATGGGGCCGCGGCAAGCCACAAGGTCATAGTTCACGACGCCTTGTGCCGGCGCCGCTCCCCGAGCAGCGCCAGGACTGCCGCCGCGGTCTCCTCGATCGAACGTCGGGTCACATCGATCAGCGGCCAGTCGTGCTTGGCGCAGAGCTTGCGCGATGCGGCCACCTCGTCGGCCACCGCTTGGCGGTCGATATATTGGTCGTCATCGCGCGTGACTTTGAGGCCGAGCAGCCGGTTTTGCCGGATCTGCACGATCCGCTCCGGTGTTGCGAACAGGCCGACCACCAGAGGATGCTGAAGCCGCTCGACATTCGGCGATAATGACACCCCCGGAACGAGCGGCACATTGGCGGTTTTGACGCCGCGGTTGGCGAGATAGATCGACGTCGGCGTCTTCGACGTCCGCGACACGCCGACCAGCACGACGTCAGCTTCTTCGAGATCGTCGACCTGCTGCCCATCGTCATGAAGCATGGTGTAATTGAGGGCGTCGATGCGTCGGAAATATTCGGCGTTGAGCGTGTGCTGAGCGCCGACTTTGTGGGTGGTCTCGGCACCCAGATAGGCCTGGAACAGATGGAGCACCGGTCCAAGGATCGACAACGACGGCAGCCCTAGCTCCCGGCATTTGGCCTCAAGCCGTTCCACCAGGTTCGTTTCCAGCAGCGTATAGAGCACGATGCCGGGGGATTCTTCGATCTCGGCCAGCACCCGGTCGAGCTGCTTTTGCGTCCGAACCAATGGATGGACGTGCTCGACAGGCATGACCCTGGCGTATTGCGCGGCAGCAGCCCGCGCCACCGTGATCAGGGTCTCGCCCGTCGCATCGGAGATCAGGTGAAGATGGAAATAACCCGGTGCCTGCGCCATGGTCTGACAAGCTGTCGATGACTGGGGAGAAGGCCACGGCTGCGCTTGCAGCGCAAGCATGCCGGGCTAAGCAACCTGCTTTCCATCCACATCGCTGAGGCTGTGTGATCACACGGCTGTGAAAGAGACGATCAATGGTGAAATGTGGAAAGCTACAGTACGGAACGTCTAAAAACGGCATATAAGGTCAAAATTCGCGCTAAATATCGATCATTCTCAATCGTGAGTTATCACGACAACATGTGTGTAGATCGTGGATGACATGTGGTCAGCGATGTATGAGTCTAATCCACTGTCAAAACACTACAGACTCTCTATAAGAAAGTTTTGATAGAGATAGAGAGCGTACCGGAAAAGCCTGTGCCAAAACCTCTGCTCCGCGTACTAGCCGGCGAGTGCAACGTAATTCCGCCGATCTGGCTGATGCGGCAGGCAGGACGATACCTTCCGGAATATCGCGCTATTCGTGAGAAGACCGAGAGCTTTCTCGATCTTTGCTTCAATCCGAAATTGGCCGCGGAAGTGACGTTGCAGCCGATTCGGCGATTTGGGTTTGATGCAGCGATCTTGTTTTCTGACATCCTGGTAGTGCCGTATGCGCTCGATCAACATGTAACCATTGAAACCGGTGAAGGACCGCGTCTCGACGCAATCAAAGAGCCCGCGGGGTTGAAGCAATTGCGGGTGGAAGTTGACCACGAGAAGCTCGCGCCGGTTTACGAGACGATCGCTCGGGTTAAGCAAGAATTACCGGCGTCTGTGACCTTTCTTGGCTTTTGTGGAGCGCCGTGGACCGTAGCGACTTATATGATCGCTGGCCGTGGCACCTCCGACCAATTTCCGGCGCGGTTATTTGCTTATGAGCATCCCCAAGCTTTTGCGAAGCTGATCGATATTCTGGTCGAAGCTTCGGCGAGTTATCTGGTTCGGCAGCTTCAGGCCGGTGTTGATGCGGTGCAGATATTCGATACCTGGGCCGGTGTACTGCCGCCAGGCGAATTTCGAAAGTGGTGCATCGAACCGTGCGCAAGAATTGTTGCGATGGTGCGTGCGCGTGTTCCTGGTGCGCGAATTATCGGGTTCCCGCGCGGTGCCGGAACCGAGTTGAAGTGTTACCTTGCCGGAGTTCCGGTTGACGCGATTGGGCTCGATTGGATGGTCGAGTTGAATTTTGCGCGCGACGAGATTCAGACGCTGCGCCCGATCCAGGGTAACCTCGACCCTGTGGTGCTGCTTGCCGGCGGCGCAGCACTCGACGGCGCGATCGACGGCATTCTCAAGGCTTTCGCCAAAGGCCCGTTTGTTTTTAATCTAGGTCATGGCGTATTGCCCGATACGCCAATCGCTCATGTGGAGCGCTTGATGGCGCGCGTACGCGGCGTATCTGCTGGCCGCTGATATGCTGCGCTGCCGAACGGAAAGCACAGACGATCATGTACCTTTGGCTCAAGGCATTCCACATCATCGCCGTCATCGCCTGGATGGCGGGGATGCTCTATCTGCCGCGGCTGTTCGTCTATCACTGCGTGGCCGAGAAGGGCTCGGTACAGTCCGAGACCTTCAAGGTGATGGAGCGCCGGCTGCTCCGTGCGATCATCAATCCGGCGATGATCGCAACTTGGGTCCTGGGGCTGTGGCTCGGCTGGCTTGGCCCTGATTCTCGCTACGGGTGGTTTGCTTCTGGGTGGCTTGACGCCAAACTGGTCCTCGTTCTTGCAATGTCGGCACTCCACGGGCTGTTCGCCCGCTGGGTCAAGGATTTCGCCGCCGACCGCAACGTGCACACTCAAAAATTCTATAGAATTATCAACGAAGTACCAACCATCTTGATGATTCTTATCGTGCTGCTGGTGGTGTTGAAACCCTTTTGAAGTCGTCGTGTTGTTAGTGCAAAGTCCGCGTCGCCTCTTGCCTGAACTGTGGTCTTTTCCTATCTTCGCGTGATCCCACCGTACGTAGGCGGATGCTGTTGAGTTCTGGCTCCATTGGACTGGAGCCGGTTGAAGCATCGGGTCCGGGGCCCCTAGCCCTTTTCAGCCCAAGACCTACGACTTCTTCTTTCCGTCAGCGAAGCTGCGATCTGATCCTGCCGCTGGCGCAATTTCCATAGGATATTCCGTATGCGGGAAATGAAACTCCAAGAACTAAAAACCAAGACTCCGGCCGAGCTTGTCTCGTTTGCGGAGGAACTTGAAGTCGAGAACGCCTCGACAATGCGCAAGCAGGAGCTGATGTTCGGCATCCTCAAGCAATTGTCGGCGCGTGAAACCGATATCGTTGGCGAAGGCGTCGTCGAGGTCTTGCCGGACGGCTTCGGCTTTCTGCGTTCGCCGGAAGCGAATTACCTCCCAGGTCCCGACGATATCTACGTTTCGCCGTCGCAGATCCGCCGCTTTGGACTGCGCACCGGCGACACCATCGATGGCCATATCCGCAGCCCGAAAGAGGGCGAGCGTTACTTCGCGCTGCTCAAGGTCAACTCGCTCAATTTCGAGGACCCCGAGAAAGCGCGTCACAAGGTCAACTTCGACAATCTGACGCCGCTCTATCCCGACGAATGGTTGAAGATGGAGTACGAGGATCCGACCAAGAAGGATCTCTCGGCCCGCGTCATCGACATCGTCGCTCCGGTCGGCAAGGGTCAGCGCGCGCTCATCGTGTCGCCGCCGCGCACCGGCAAGACCGTTCTGCTTCAGAACATCGCGCACTCGATCACCCACAATCATCCGGAATGCTACCTGATCGTTCTCCTGATCGACGAGCGGCCGGAGGAAGTCACCGACATGCAGCGCTCGGTGAAGGGCGAGGTGATTTCCTCGACCTTCGACGAGCCGGCGGTGCGCCACGTTCAGGTCGCCGAGATGGTGATCGAGAAGGCCAAGCGCCTGGTCGAGCATGGCCGCGACGTGGTGATCCTGCTCGATTCGATTACCCGGCTTGGCCGCGCCTACAACACCGTGGTGCCGTCATCCGGCAAGGTGCTCACCGGCGGCGTCGACGCCAATGCGCTGCAGCGGCCGAAGCGCTTCTTCGGCGCCGCGCGCAATATCGAGGAGGGCGGCTCGCTCACCATCATCGCCACCGCGCTGATCGACACCGGCAGCCGCATGGACGAAGTGATCTTCGAAGAGTTCAAGGGCACCGGCAACTCGGAACTGATCCTCGATCGCAAGGTCGCCGACAAGCGTACCTTCCCGGCCATGGACATCACCCGCTCCGGCACGCGTAAGGAAGAGCTCCTGGTGCCGCCCGATCAGCTCAAGAAGATGTACGTGCTGCGCCGCATCCTCAATCCGATGGGAACGATGGACGCCATCGACTTCCTGCTCGACAAGCTGCGCAATACCAAGAACAACGGCGAGTTCTTCGACTCGATGAATACCTGAGGCTCGCTGCGCTATCACCGCGTAAGTGCAGCCAGGGCCTGCCGCGCCGGCTCAAGGTCCGGGGTATCGTCTTCAGCGGCGAACAGGTCGAGTGTTTCCCGCAGCGGCGCGATTGCCCTCTCGGGCGATCCCGCGGCTTGCCAAGCGTGCGCGAGGCCCATGGCCGCCCGCAATTGAAAAACGCGAGCCTGTTGCCGCTTCGCGGCAGCGATGGCAGCGTTGAATTCATGTATAGCGGCGTCGTAATCGGCAGTTCCAAGGCCCACCAGGCATTCGCCGCGCAGACGATGAATCTCCGGCAGGAAAAAGCCGACCCCGGCTTCTTCCGCCTTCGGGAGCGAATTCAGAAGCTCGAGCGCTTGTGCCGTCTGCCGAGCCTCAAGTCGCACGCTGGCAAGAAGGCCTGCATAGAACTGTGGTATTGGGCCGAGCGTTGAGACTCGGCCATATTCGGCTTCCATGGCGTGCAGTCCTGCCGCGAGCTCACCGCCGCACGCTGTAGCCCAGGCCAACATGAAGACCGCGATAGAATGTTGCGGAGGCAAGTTGAACTTGTCGGAGACTTCGATCGCCTGCTGCGCCAAACGGCGAACAGCGCCACGGTCTCCTATCACCTGATAGGTCGTCATGGCGTTCATCAGTGCAAACGCCATGCTGTTCGGGTGATGGAGTGATTTTGCCAGCTCCAGGCTTTGCTTCACATTCTCCACAGCTTCGCGGTTGCGGCCGAGCTGAGCCAGCCCCAGGCCGATGACCGTGGCGGCACATACCCCGGGATCATGTCCTCCGAACTCCGACGAAAGGCCACTATGACGTTCAGGATTGTAATGTTTGATTCCTTCGCGGCCGTCGGCCACGGTTCGGGCGACGTCGCCGCGAAAGAATGCCGTCGACCAGCGACAGTGGATCGCTTCAACCCGCAACATCTCGTCGTTGGAACGTTCGGCGAGCACGACCAACTCATCGGCGCGATCCCGCGCCGTCGCAGTCCGATGCTGCCGAACGGCGCAAAACCATAAACCCCAGGCGGCCTTGAACAGCGATCGCTCATCGCCCAAGGCGCTCGCGATTTGGTGGGCGCGGTGGTAGCCCTGCTCGATCTCGGGATTCTGCCAACCCTTGGCGACAAGCAACGCTGGCCCGAGCTTGAGCAGAACTCCGAGCTCCCTCTGTTCGCGGTCTCGTCCCGGCGGCAGGCGGGCCGCTTCTGAAAGTGCGGCATTGAAATGCGCGACAGCCTCGGCATAGGCCGATCGAGCAAGGGCATGGTCGCCGGCGCGCTCGCAGTAGATGGACGCCCGAGCCGGCAGGTCGGCACGGCCGAAATGATGGGCCAGGATTTCCGGCTCGGCCTCGGCGAGCGCGGGAAAGTGGTCTTCGAGTATATGCGCGATGCGGGCGTGGAGCTGTTGCCGGCGCGTGCGCAGAAGGCTGTCGTAAGCGACATCGCGGGTGAGCGCGTGCTTGAAACTATAGGTCGGCTCCATGGCGCGGGCTTGGGGAAAGACCAGGCTTGCCTGCATCAAACGCGCCAGCGCCAAATCCAGCTCGCCGTCGCTCATCGGCGCGACGGCCGCCAGCAGGGCGCGCGCGAATTGCCGTCCGATCGTGGCGGCGATTTGCGCAATCTCCTTGGCCGGGCCGAGTCGATCTAGGCGAGCCATCAGCGAGTCCTGCAACGTGGCGGGTACGGCGAGAGGGCTCGGCGCGTCCGTCTCCGCAAGCGTCCTGGTCAGCTCTTCGACAAAGAGCGGCACGCCGTCGGTTCTTGCCAAAATCTCGTCCATCAACTCCGCATTCATCGATTGCGTTGCGGCAATGCTGGCGACGATCTCGACGCACTGTGCTTTGCCAAGTCGGCCGAGTGCGAGCGACACCACATGGTCGCGACCGGACCACGGCGACGCGAATTCGGGTCGCGCGGTAACGATCACCAGTGCATGCGCGGCGGCGACGGAATCAATCAGTTGCGTGAGAAACTCCAGGGTCGTGGGATCGATCCAGTGCACGTCCTCAAGCACGAACAAAACTGGCGTGCGCTGGGAAGGCCGGAGGATGTGATCGATCAGAGCCGAGATTGTGGCGCTCTTGTGCTGCGCCTGTGCGAGTTCGAGCTTCGGGTAGCGATTGTCGGCTGGAAGCGACAGCAATTCGGCGAAGAGCGGGGCCGCGGGAACCGGCGGCGTTCCGGCTTTGGCAAGTAGGACGTCGAGCTTTTCGAGCTTCTGATGGATTGGATCGTTGAGTACGAAACCGGCATCCAATTCGACTTGCCGCATGACCGGATAGAATGCGGTGTTGCTATTATGCGGTGAGCACTGCATCGTCACCCTTCGATGCGGCGTCTCACCGAGACGCTCGAACAGAGCTTCGACGAGTCGCGATTTGCCCATGCCGGGTTCGGCTGTAAGCAGGATGGCTTGACCTTCGCCCTGCTGGGCCATGCGCCAGCGATCGAGCAGCAAGCCCATCTCTTGCTCGCGGCCAATAAAGGGGCCCAGGGCTGAACCGCGCGTTGCCGCAAAGCGGCTGGCGAGGGAAGCCTCCCGCAAGAGGCGCCAAACCGGCACGGGCTTGGCGAAGCCTTTGAGTGGTTGCTCGCCACGGCTTTCGGATTCAAATCGGCGACCGAGCAGGCGATAGGTTGCTTCGCTGACCAACACACTGTTCGGTTCGGCAAGTGACTGCAGCCGCGCCGCAAGATTGGGCGTTTCGCCAACGATCGCTTCTTCGCGGGCGGCACCGGCGCCGACAATGTCGCCGACCACGACGAGGCCGGTGGCGATCCCGATGCGAGTTTCGAGCGCACGGTTGTCGGGTCCCGCTATCTGCCGAACCGCATCGACGATCGCGAGCGCGGCGTGCGCCGAGCGTTCGGCGGCGTCTTCGTGGGCACGCGGGTAGCCGAAATAGGCCAACACCCCATCGCCCATGAACTTGGCGATATAGCCGTCGAAACGCGTGATCGCGGCGGCGCACGCGTCCTGGTAGCGCTTGATCAGACGGCTTAGGTCCTCAGGGTCGAGCGCGGTGGCCAGTGCAGTGGAGCCGACGATGTCGCTGAAGAGCACCGTGACCTGGCGGCGCTCGGCTTCAGAGTGAAGGGTCGCGCCCAGTGCTGATTTGGATGGTTCCCGGCTAGCTTCGCCGGTGCTGGTGTCGGAAGTGTCGTTCAAACTCGCGATGGCTCTGAGCAATCGTCGGCGCTGGCCAAGCGAGATGCCGAGCTTTTCGAAATCGTGCTCGGTCAGGTCAGGAAGGATGTCGAGATCGAGGTCATTGGCGGCGAGCACGCCAGCCAATGACTCCAGACCAAATTGCCTGAGCCAGTCGTTCAGGTCAGGCATCCAGTGGGCCCCCGAACCGCGAGTCAAAGTATTTTACTCTTCAGCTCCCGCGGCTTGCAGCCATGTGACGAATATCAGGCCGGCACTGTCAACCCGGGAATAGAGGTGCGGAGCTTCGGGCGCCTGGTGTTGAGCGCGTAGTCCGGATCGACGAAGCACATGCCGCCCTTACCGACCACATTCTCGCAATCCGTCACGCTCGAATAGCCGCATTCGATGAGGGCATTCGCACCGGCGGCGTAACCACACCATGCTTCTGCGTGTGCGCTTGTCGTGGATATGACGGCCAGGGCAGCGGCCAGAACGAGTGCGCTTCGCATGAATCAATCTCCTTGCTGCGCCCCGGCCGCGCAATAAAGCACGAGTCGCTGTACTATGGATCGTCCGGTCAAGTATGTCGCACCGCTTCGATGGCGCTTATGAGATCGGCGGGATCGGTGACGGGAAGCGAGCATGTCTCGCCAACACAGACAAACGCTGACGGGCCTGTGGTCACTGCGATCTTGCCGCGGGCCGGATGCGTGGCAGACAGCGCTTCGCCGGATGGAGCATGAAAGACAATCCGGTCGAGCGCCGGGAGGCTGCGAGCCGCAGCGAGTAACTCATCCGCGGTCTGTCCCTGCCCCGTCACGACAATCTCGGCAGCGCGAATGCGCAGATCAATGGCATTGAGCAACGCCATGTGCATGTAAAGGTTCTCGACGGCCTGCGGAGCTACGGCTGCGATCAGGCGATCGGCCTTTTCGCGCCAGGAATCATCACCCGCCAGCAGCGTCAGCCGAATCAGGTTTTGCGCAGCGACGGCATTGTGATTTGGGGTCGCGTCGTCGGTGGTTGCTGCGGGCCGGACGACGAGACCTTCGGCGTCGGCGGCGGTGAGAAAATACGTGCCGGTGGCGGCATCGGCGTAATCGCGGTCCAGCGCGCTCTGCCAAGACAGCGCCTGATCGAGGTAATCCCGCCGGCCGGTTGCTTCATAAAGCGCCAGCGCTGCGCGGATCATGGCGGCGAAATCCGAAGCGAGACCGGGGAATTTAAGCTGCCCCTGCCGCCACGAATGGCCGAGCCGGTCGCCCCGCGTCATTGCGCCGGCGACGAAGGTAAAGGCTTTGGCCGCCATATCGCGCCAGGATGGTTCGTCAAACAACAAACTGGCGTTGGCGAGCGCGGCAATCATCATGCCGTTCCAGTCGGCGAGGACTTTGTCGTCGAGGCCGGGACGCACGCGTTTGCTGCGGGCATCAAGGAGCTTGCTGCGCAGCTTTGCCAGGCGTTCCTCGTCGGCTGCGCTTCGATCGAGCGGCTTGAGGCGGTTGAGGATGTTGTGACCTTCGAAATT
>DATJYT010000158.1:0-3771 GCA_035499475.1 Xanthobacteraceae bacterium
CTGCTTCGGCGCCGTTGAAAAGGCCCGGAAAACCCGGGCGACGCCAAGCCGGCCGCACGCGGAATGCGTGGCCGGAGGGCAAAGGTACGCGGCGGGGCGAAAATCGCAAGGGTGGCGGGGCTTAGGGGGTGCCTATCCCCAAGCGGTCCACAGGCCCCGGAAAGGCGATGCCCGGCCTTTCGGGCCGGGCATGACACCGCTGCTCGCTTGGCCTACTCCTGCAGCTGCCGCTTGAGGATCTCGATCTCCTCAGCGAGCGCCATGTCGGCGCCGACCAAGCCTTCGATCTTGCGCACGGCGTGCAGCACCGTGGTGTGGTCGCGGCCACCGAACCGCCGGCCGATCTCCGGCAGCGAACGCAGCGTCAGCGTCTTGGCGAGATACATCGCCACCTGGCGCGGGCGCACGACGTTGGCGGTGCGGCGCGACGACAACAGGTCGGATCGGCTGACGTTATACTGCCGCGCTACCACCCGCTGGATGTCCTCGATCTTGACCCGCTTGGGCTCCTGCGGCCGGATCAGGTCGCGCACCTCGCGCTCGGCCATTTCGAGGGTCACGGCGTGGCCAGTGAGCTTGTTGTGAGCGAGCAGGCGGTTGAGGGCGCCTTCGAGATCGCGGCCATTATGGGTCACGGTCTTGGCGATATAGCCGAGCACCGGCAGCGGTACGTCGAAGCTCGGATGGTGGGCGCGGGCCGCCATGACGCGGGCCTTGAGGATCTCGAAGCGCAGTTCCTCGCCGAGTGGCCCCATTTCCACGACCAATCCGCCGGCCAGCCGCGAGCGAACACGGTCGTCGAGGCTTTCCAGCTCCGATGGCGGGCGGTCGGAGGCGATCACCACCTGCCGGCCGGCGTCGATCAGGGCGTTGAGCGTGTGGCAGAACTCGGCTTGCGTGGATTTGCCTTGCAGGAACTGCAGGTCGTCGATCACCAGCACCCCGATGCCGCGCAGCGTCTCCTTGAAGGCGAGCGCCGTTTGTGTGCGCAGCGCCGAGACGAAGCCGTACATGAATTTCTCGGCGGTGAGATAGAGCAGCTTGCGCTCTCCCATCGCATTGCCCGCCCAGGTAATCGCCTGCAACAGGTGCGTCTTGCCCAAGCCGACGCCGGCATGGATGTAGAGCGGATTGAACATCACCGCGTCGGAGCGCTTTGCGGCTGCGACCTGCTTGGCGGCGGCATGGGCGAGCGTATTGGAACGGCCGACCACGAAGCTTTCGAAGGTCAGGCGCGCGTCGAGCGGTGAACCACCCAGCGCCTCGTGGCCGTTGCCATCGCCGGCGAGCAGAGGACGCCCGTTGCCGTTGCCATTTACGCTCGGGAAGCGGCCGCCCATGGCGGGCTCCAGCTCCTTCGGCTTGTTGGCGACTGCCGAACGCAGCACGGCCGAGCGCACGATCAGTTCGACGCGATTGATCTTGTCGTTGGTCGCCTGCCAGCAGGCCAGCACTCGCTCGGCATAATGCGACTGGATCCAGCTCTTGAGGAAGCGGGTCGGCACCGACAGCCGCACCGCGCCTTCTTCGATCGCTTCAAGGTCCATGCGCGCAAACCAGCTCGAATAGACGTCGTCGCCGACTTCGACGCGCAGGCGTTCTTTGACCTTCGACCAGTTCTCCTGATCCGCGTTGGACATTTTTTTCTTCTCTTTTCCGAAAAGGTGAAAACGGACTCGGGTTGCCCGGCCTGACGGCGATACCGCCGCCGACGCGCCGGAACGGGACGCAACTCACTCAGCCGATGATGTCGTTGGCGGGTTCTGCTTGGTCCGCGGCGGCTTCAACCGGCCTTCGCGGCACGACATCGTGGAACGAGGAAGTTGCGTCTCAGCCGATCGGCGGCGAAACGGAACCTCGAGTCCCGGTCGTGGATGCAGACGAACGAATAGTTGGGAAGAGCGCCGTGCTTGAAGAGCAATCGTCAGGAAGAGTGAGGGCGAGGCTTGTGCTCGCGTTCAACCGTCCGTGCAGACGGAATCCGATGACCAACACGCTTCCATGCTCTGTCATAGTCGACCCCCTCATCGGGCTATTGCCCGTTGTGTTTGTCTCCGCTCCACGCCCGCCACCGGATTTCATGTTCCTTTCGGAACCGCCGCTGAACCCGGTTTTCAGCTGTGTCAGTCTTGCGCAACTCAAGACAAACAACAGCCGTTCTCATCCGCTGATGAGCGTGTGGTGAGACCTTTTCGCGCTGACGCCCGAGACATCGGGCCTGCGACAAAAAAACCATAAGGCCTGAATGTCGGCAACGACTATTACGCCAAACGCATCCGCGCAGAGTGAGGTGCATCACACGCAGGCGCGCGTGAGATGGCAGAATTTTTTATCAACATGTTGATGAGTCGCAGTGAATCGTTTGTGCGGGTCACGAGTGCGCCGTGGCGCGGCATCGGATTATAATCGCATGCGCGCGCGCGAAAGCGACTGTCACATATGCGTTTTTGAGGTGGTCATGCGCGTTATACGGTTAAGTCATTATTCAGTCGTAAAAATTCTTGAGCGGTTGGCCCACGTAGCCCATGCGCGAAAACCGTTGTGCCATCGCACGCAAACGCTCGCGGCGTGCTCCGAGCGCAAATGTTGTCAAGCAAATTCGAGGCGCGCAGAATTATCTGTCAGCGCGATGACATTTTGGTAACAGCGCGTTACCGCGCTGGTCAATTTCGGTCGAATTAAAAGAAAATTTCCTCGCGCGCGCAAGTTCGGCGCGCGTTGCGAGGCGAAATTTTACTTGCCGAGCTTGGCGACGCGATGCGCGAGGCGGGAAACTTTACGGCTCGCATTATTCTTATGAACGACACCGCGCTGCGCGGCCCGCATGATCACCGGCTCGGCCGCCTTCAGGGCAGCGGCTGCTGCGGCGCGGTCGCCGGACGCGATCGCTTCCTCGACCTTGCGGACTGAACTACGCAGGACGGCGCGACGCCCTTTGTTGACTTCGGTGCGGCGCGCGATGACGCGCGTAGCTTTGCGGGCGGACTTCGTGTTGGCCATCTGACTCTCGTTCGCAACTGACACCGGCGGTCAACTCGGCCGCGGGCGCCCGGATTCTTCAAAGAAAATGAGGCGGCAAGCAAGCTCGCCGCCAAGGGTGAGGCTTATAGTGAGGCCTCTGGCGGGCGTCAACGCCGTAAAAACCGGCGTTAAGCCACGCGTTTGGCCTTAACGGCGTCGTAGCCGGCGATGACGGCAGCGCGGTCGGCGGGCGAGAAGGGCGCCAGCGGCGGCTTGACCCGCCCCAGCGCCGGATCGCCATGGATATGAGCAAGCAGGGCCTTCACGCCGGAAACCAGCGGCTTGCCGTCGAACAGTTTGCGGATCGCGACGGCTTGGTCGAGGGCCGCCGTGTCTCCCGACCGCCAGGCGCGCGCGCACAGTTCGGCGTTGCAATTGGCGGTCGCTGAGATGCAGCCGGCGAAGGCGCCGTTCTTGGCCTCGATCAGGCAGGCCTCGGTCGACGGGAACACGGCAAAGGCGGGCGAGATCGCCGCCGCGGCGCGGGCATAGCCCATGTCGCCCGAGGAATCTTTCAAGCCCACGATGCGAGCGGGGTGCGCATCGAGCAGGCGCTTGATCAGCGCCACGTGCCACGGCAGGCCGGACATTGCCGGGAAGTGATAAAGATAGATCGGAACCGGCTTGGCCGCCGTCGCCTGCACCAACGCGTTTACATATGCAGCCAGTCCGTCGTCGGGCACGCCTTTGTAGTAGAAGGGCGGCAACACCAGCGCGCCGGCAAAGCCGAGTTCCGCGGCGTGCCGGGTC
>DATJYT010000159.1:0-2414 GCA_035499475.1 Xanthobacteraceae bacterium
TCTTCGCGCCGGCCGGCATCGACATCAAATGGATCGATTTTCAGTTCGGCCCGCCGCTGCTTGAAGCCATCAATGTCGGTAGCGTCGATTTCGGTTATGTCGGTGATTCCCCGCCGATCTTCGCGCAGGCTGCCGCTGCCCGCATCCGTTACGTCGCCGCCGTGAAGCAGGAAGGAAATACGCAGGCGATCATTGTTCGGCAGGACTCGCCGATCAAGACGCTGGCCGATTTGAAAGGCAAGCGCGTCGCCTTCGGCAGGGGGTCGAGCGCGCACAATCTCCCGGTCGCCGCGCTGGAGAAGGCAGGCCTCTCCTGGAGCGATATCACGCCGACGCCGCTTGCGCCGGCCGACGCCACCGCGGCTTTCGTCAAGGGGTCTGTCGATGCCTGGTCGATCTGGGATCCCTATCTCGCGCTTGCCGAACTAAAGGAAAACGCCCGCGTCATCGCCTTCGACAAGGACGTCCATCACCCCAATTCGTTCTACATCGCAGGCTCGGAATTCGTTGAGAAGTATCCGACCGTGGTCGCGCAGCTCAACCGCGTATTCGCTTCTGAGGGCATTTGGGCCGGCGATCATCGCGAGGAGGTCGCCAAGGCGCAGGCCGAAGCCACAGGTGTAGACATCGAAGCGATCAGGCGCTTTGTGAATCGCTCAAACTACCGCGTGGTTCCAATCGATGCGGAAATCATCACGAGCCAGCAGGCGGTCGCCGACCGCTTCGCGCGGATCGGGCTCATCCCAAAACCGGTCAACGTGTCGGACATCGTCTGGAAGTGGACACCGGCCTCCTGATGTTTTGCGGCGAATACTGAGGACACAACAATATGCGGTTTATTCGAGGTTGGATTGCGCGCGCGATCGTTTCGGTGAGCCTGGTCGCGGCGACCGTCGGCGTCTCTTACGGCGAGGACAACGTCGTCCGTATCGGCTACCAGAAATACGGCAAGCTGGTGCTGTTGAAGGGACGCGGCACGCTCGAGGCGAAGCTGAAGCCGCTCGGCTATTCGGTGGCCTGGACCGAATTTCCTTCTGGTCCGCCGCTGCTCGAAGCGCTCAATGTCGGTTCGATCGATTTCGGCATCGCAGGCGAGACGCCGCCGATCTTTGCGCAGGCGGCCGGCGCACCGCTGGTCTATGTCGCCTACGATCCGCCGGCTCCGCAGGGCGAGGCGATCCTGGTGCCAAAGGACAGCCCGCTCAAATCCGTTGCCGAGCTGAAAGGCAAGAAGGTCGCGCTCAACAAAGGCTCGAATGTTCACTACCTGCTGGTGAAAGCACTTGAGAAGGCCGCTCTGAACTATACGGACATCCAGCCGGTGTTTCTGGCGCCGGCCGACGCGCTCGCGGCCTTCACGCGCGGCGCCGTCGATGCCTGGGTGATCTGGGATCCGTATGAAGCCGCGGCGGAAGCCTCCACCGGCGCGCGCATCCTCACTGACGGCACAAGCCTCGTCGCCAATCATCAGTTCTATTTCACGTCGAAGAAGTTTCTCGCTGACGATGGCAAGGCGGTCGATGTGGTGCTGGAAGCGCTTACGGAGACCGATGAGTGGACCAAGAACCATATCGACGAGGTTGCCGCGCAGTTGAGCCCGTCGGTCGGTCTGCCGGCGTCCGTGCTCGCGGTATCGCTGAAGCGCGAGTCCTATGGCATTCGGCCGATCAGCGATGAGGTCATCGCAAGCCAGCAGCGTATCGCCGATACGTTCCTGGCGCTCGGCCTGGTGCCCAAGGCCATCACCGTCTCTGACGTGCAACGCAAATCGGGTTCGTGATCATGACCGCGCAAAAGTCCGGCGCCAACATCCTCTGGTTCCTGCCGACCCATGGGGACGGCCGCTATCTCGGCACAGCCATCGGCGGTCGCGAGGTGAACTTCAATTATCTCCGCCAGATCGCGCAGGCCGCCGATCAGCTCGGCTATTTCGGCGTGCTGTTGCCGACCGGACGCTCCTGCGAGGATTCCTGGATCGTCGCCGCCAGCGTCGCGCCTTTCACCGAGCGGCTGCGCTACCTCGTGGCAGTACGGCCGGGCCTGCAATCGCCGAGCGTGGCCGCGCGGATGACCGCGACGCTCGACCGGATTTCCAACGGACGGCTCCTGATCAATGTCGTCACCGGCGGCGATCCCGTCGAGAACAAGGGCGACGGCATCTTTCTCGCTCACGAAGAACGCTATGCAGTGACGCGCGAGTTCCTCCAGGTCTATTCGGATCTGCTCGGCGGCAATACCGTCAATTTCGAGGGCAAGCACATCCGCATCGAGGGCGGACGGCTGCTGTTCGAGCCGTTGCAATCGCCGCGTCCGCCGCTCTATTTCGGAGGATCGTCGGACGCCGGCATCGATGTCGCGGTCGACACTGTCGACAAATATCTGACTTGGGGCGAGCCGCCGGCGCAAGTCGCCGA
>DATJYT010000160.1:0-5415 GCA_035499475.1 Xanthobacteraceae bacterium
TGAAGCGATTGCCTGATCGTCGTGCTGCGGTCGATGGCGATCGTCACGTTGACGTCGGCTGGCATCGCCGCCTGGAGATGCGGCAACTCCGCTTTCACGCTGTCGATGGTGTCAATGATGTTGGCGCCGGGCTGGCGGTTGATGATGACCAGCACCGAAGGCTCGCCGTTGGAGAGGCCAAGATTGCGCAAATCCTCGACGGAATCGTCGACGGCGGCGACGTCGGAGAGCTGCACCGCGGCGCCGTTGCGGTAGGCGATCACAAGCGGCATGTAATCAGCCGCCTTGGTCGCCTGGTCGTTGGTATAGATCTGATAGCGCCGGTCGCCATCGTCGATGGCGCCCTTCGGACTGTTGGCGTTGGCGGATGCGAGCGCCGCGCGGACGTCCTCAAGGCCGATGCCGTATTTGAACAGCACCTGCGGATTGAGCTCGACGCGCACGGCGGGCAGCGCGGAGCCGCCAATCACGACCTGTCCGACGCCGGAAACCTGCGACAGCCGCTGCTGGAAGACGTTGCTGGCGGCGTCGTACATCTGGCCCTGCGACAGCGTCTTCGACGTCATGGCCAGGATCAGGATCGGTGCGTCGGCCGGATTGACCTTGCGATAGGTCGGATTGCTTTTCAGGTTCGCCGGAAGGTCGGCACGGGCGGCAACGATCGCGGCTTGCACGTCGCGCGCCGCACCGTCGATGTCGCGGCTGAGATCGAATTGCAGCGTGATACGCGTCTGGCCGATGCCGCTCTGCGACGTCATCTCGGTGACGTTGGCGATCTGTCCGAGATGGCGCTCGAGCGGGCTGGCAACACTGGTCGCAACGGTTTCAGGGCTGGCGCCGGGAAGCGATGCGGAGACCGAGATCGTCGGGTAATCGACCTGCGGCAGCGGCGACACGGGCAGTTTCGAGAAAGCGAGCGCGCCGGACAGGGCAATGCCGAGCGTGAGCAGCGTGGTCGCCACCGGCCGCGATATGAATGGCGCCGAAATGTTCATTCGGCCGGTTCTCCGCGCGCGAGCGGGTTGGCCGGCCTCTCGCCGGTCAGGCGAACGGCGAGGCGGTCGAAATAGAGATAGATGACCGGCGTCGTGAACAGCGTCAGCAATTGGCTGAACAGCAAGCCGCCGATGATCGCGAGGCCGAGCGGCTGGCGAAGCTCGGAACCGGTGCCCTGGCCGACCAGGAGCGGCAGAGCACCCAGGATCGCCGCCATGGTGGTCATCAAGATCGGTCGGAAGCGCAGCAGGCACGCCTGATAGATGGCATCACGCGGCGCGTGGCCCTCGACGCGCTCGGCCTCGAGCGCGAAGTCGATCATCATGATGGCGTTTTTCTTGACGATGCCGATCAGCAGGATGATGCCGATGATGGCGATCACATCGAGATCGTAGTGCAGCAGCATGAGCGACAGGAGTGCGCCGACGCCCGCCGACGGCAAGGTGGAAAGTATGGTGATCGGATGAACGAAGCTCTCGTAGAGGACGCCCAGCACGATATACATCGCCGCAATGGCCGCGATGATCAGGAATACCTCGTTGGCGAGCGAGGACTGGAACGCCGCCGCGGTGCCTTGAAACGCGGTAGTGAAGCTGTCAGGCAGGCCGACCCCCGCTTCCGCCTGCCGGATGGCGTCGACGGCGGCGCCGAGCGACACGCCGGGCGCCGTGTTGAAGGAGATCGTCGTCGCCGGAAATTGTCCGAAATGAGTGATCAGCAGCGGCCCGGCCCGCTGCTCGACATGCGCAATGGCCGACAGCGGCACTTGGCCGTTGGTGGAAGAAGAAGACGAAGGCAGATAGAGCGCCGACAGGCCGGTCAGCGATTTCTGCAGCGCGGGATCGAGCTCGAGGATGACGCGATACTGATTCGACTGGGTGAAGATCGTCGAGACGATGCGCTGGCCGAATGAATCGTAGAGCACGTTGTCGATCGTCGCCGGCGTTATGCCGAAGCGGCTCGCCGTCGCGCGATCGATCACCAGATAGACAGTCGATCCCTGCTGCTGCAAATCGCTCGCCACGTCGGTGACCTGCGGCAATTGGCTGAGCCGCTGCACCAGCCGCGGCACCCAGGTTTTGAACTCGGACGCGTTGGCGTCTTCCAGGACGAAATGATAGGAGGCGCGGCTGATCGTCGAATCGATGGTCAGGTCCTGCACCGGCTGCATGTAGAGCGCGATGCCGACGATGCCCGAGACCTCGCTTTGTATGCGCCGGATGATCTGTGCCGCCGTCAGGTTGCGGTCGTCATGCGGCTTCAGGTTGATCAGGAAACGGCCGGTGTTCAGCGTCTGGTTGGTGCCGTCAACACCGACGAACGAGGTCAGGCTTTCGACATCGGGATCCTTAAGGATTGCCTCGGCAAGCTGGCCTTGGAGCTGGACCATTGATTGATAGGAGATGCTCTGCGACGCGTCGGTGATGCCCTGGATCAATCCGGTATCCTGCACCGGGAAGAAGCCCTTGGGGATCAGGACGTAGAGCAGCACCGTGAACGCGAGCGTCAGGATGGCGACCAGCAGCGTCAGGGGCTGGCGGTCCAGCACCCAGTTCAGAGCGTGGCCGTATCGATCGACGACGGCGTTGAAGGCACGCTCGGCGCTGACGTCGAAGCGGCTGCGCTCGGACTCAGGATGATGCCGGATCAGCTTGGCGCACATCATCGGCACCAGCGTCAGCGAGACAACCGCGGAAATGATGATCGTGACCGCGAGCGTGATGGCGAATTCGTGGAACAGCCGGCCGACCACCTCGCCCATGAACAACAGCGGGATGAGCACCGCGATCAGCGAGATCGTCAGCGAAATGATGGTGAAGCCGATCTGCTCGGAGCCGCGTAGCGCGGCTTCGAGCGGGTCCAGCCCGCCTTCGACGAAGCGCGCGATATTTTCGATCATGACGATGGCATCGTCGACGACGAAGCCGGTGGCGATCGTCAATGCCATCAGCGAGAGGTTGTCGAGGCTGTAGCCGAGGAGATACATCACGCCGAAGGTGCCGACGAGCGACAACGGCACCGAAAGGCTCGGGATGATCGTGCCCGGCAGCGTGCGCAGAAACACGAAGATCACCACCACGACCAGAACGACCGCCAGACCCAGTTCGAACTCGACATCGGAGACCGAGGCGCGGATGGTGACGGTCCGGTCGCTGACGATGTTGACATCGACGGCTGCCGGCAGCGACGCCAGGATCTGCGGCAGCAGAGTCTGGATGCGATCGACGACCTGAATGATGTTGGCGCCCGGCTGGCGCTGAACATTGAGGATGATGGCCGGCGTGGTGTTCGACCAGGCGCCGAGCTTGACGTTCTCGGGGCCGCTGACGATGGACGCCACGTCCGTCAGCCGCACCGGGCTGCCGTTGCGGTAAGCCACGATCAGGTTGCGGTATTGGTCGGCGCTGCTGAGCTGATCGTTGGCGTTGATTGTCGAAGCCTGCGTCGGCCCGTCGAAATTGCCCTTCGGCGTGTTGACGTTGAGGTTGCCGATTTGGGTGCGGATGTCGTCGACGGCGAGGCCGTAGGCCGCAAGCGCCTGCGGATTGACCTGGATGCGCACCGCGGGACGCTGGCCGCCGCTGACGCTGACGAGGCCGACGCCGGTGACCTGCGAGATTTTCTGCGCGAGGCGCGTCTCGCTGAGATCTTCGAGGTTGGTCAGTTCCAAGGTCTTGGAGGTGACCGCCAAGGTCAGGATCGGCGCGTCGGCGGGATTGACCTTGGCATAGATCGGCGGCGCCGGCAGGTCGGCCGGCAGCAGGTTGCCCGATGCGTTGATCGCGGCCTGCACTTCCTGCTCGGCGATGTCGAGGCTGAGATCCAGGCCGAACTGGAGCGTGATGACCGATGCGCCGGCGGAGCTTGCCGAGGTCATCTGGTTGAGGCCCGGCATCTGCCCGAACTGGCGCTCGAGGGGCGCGGTGACGGACGATGTCATCACTTCCGGGCTGGCGCCGGGATAAAGCGTCTGCACCTGGATCGTCGGATAGTCGACCTCCGGCAAGGTCGACAGCGGCAGAAACGAATAAGCGACAATGCCCGACAGCATGATCGCCGCCATCAGCAGCGAGGTGCCGACCGGACGTAGGATGAAAGGCTCGGAGACGTTCATGGCACCGTTTCACCGTCGCGCGCGTGCGCCCGCCGTTTCCCGCACGCCGTTACCGGCCGCTGTTCGTGCCCTGATTTTGCGAACGGTTGGGATTTCGCGATTCGCCGCCGGTCGTGTTGCCGCCGCCTGAGCCTGCACTGCGCTTGCCATTCCCTGCGCCACTTCCCGGGCCACGCGCTGCCGCGGCGCCTGCGCCGGGCGCGCCGCCGGCCGGCTTGCCGTCGAGCGTGGCGACGTTCACGCGAAGTCCGTCGCGCAAGCGGTCGGCGCCGTCGACCACGACGTGTTCGCCGGCGGTCAGGCCGGAAGCGACCGCCGTCATGCTGCCGTCCGTCGGCCCGATCGTGATCTGCCGGACCGAAACCATGTTGTCGGCGCCGACGACGTAGACGTAGGAGCCCGACGCGCCGCCAGTCGTGCTGCCGGGTGCGCCGCGCTGGATCGCGGCCGTCGGCACGGTGACGACGTTTTCGAGCGTCCGCACCAGAAGCTGCGCGTTGACGAATTGGTTCGGAAACAGCGCATTGTCGGAATTGTCGAACTGCGCGCGCACCTTCACGGTGCCGGTGGTGGTGTCGATCTGGCTGTCGACGGCCGAAACCTGCCCGACGCCGAGCTGTTGGGTATTCGAGCGGTCGAACACCGTGACTTGCAGCGCGGCGCCGGAATTCAGCCGCGGCATGATCTCGGGAAGGTCGTCTTCGGGAACCGAGAAGATGACGGTGATGGGCTGCAGCTCGGTGACGACCGCAATGCTGCTGGCGCTCGTGGTCTGCACATAGTTTCCCGGGTCGACCAGCCGCAGGCCGATGCGGCCGGTGACCGGCGAAACGATGTGGCAATAGGCGATGTTCAGCGCTTGCGCATCGACTTGCGCCTGGTCGAGCTTCACCGAGCCTTCGTATTGCTGCACGATGAAGACTTGATCCTCCGCCTGCTGGCGCGCGATGGAGTTCTGCGCCACCAGGCTCTGATAACGCTTGAGGTCCATTTGCGCTTGCGCGAGCAGGCCCTGGTCGTGGGCCAGCTGGCCCTCGAACTGTGCCTTCTGAATCTCATAAGGCCGCGCATCGATTTGCGCGAGGAAGTCGCCTTTGTGGACGATTTGTCCTTCCTTGAAGGCGACTTCCATCAACTGTCCGCTGATCTGTGTTTGCACGGTGACGGTGGCAAGCGGCGTGACGGTGCCGAGCGCGTTGACCAGGATGCGAATATTGCCGGGAGCGATCGTGGCGGCGCCGACCGATTGCAGTCCACCGGCCGCGAAGCGGTTGTTGGTCTGTTGCGGAACCTGCGTCCAGCGG
>DATJYT010000161.1:0-5458 GCA_035499475.1 Xanthobacteraceae bacterium
TCCCGTAAATCGTGGAACCGTGAAAGACGCCCTTGATGTTTTGCATCGGCGTTTCGAGCGTGTCGGCTGCGATCTGCGCAAATATGGTTTCGAGGCCCTGTCCGAGGGCCGACGAGCCGACGAAGACTGCGACCCGTCCCTGTCGGTCGAGTTCGATCGTCGCGGTCTCCTTGGGGCCGGAGCCGCCGCCTTCGATGTAGCAGCCGACGGCGACGCCATGGTATTTCCCGGAGATGCAACGGCCGCTCTGCGCCTTGATGCCCTTCCAGCCGATCTCGGCGAGACAGCGGTTCATGGCAGCGGCGTAGTCGCCGCTGTCGCAGTCGGTCGTGCTGCCGTAGGGCAGCACTTTCGGCATGGCGTAGGGCATTTCAGTCGCGGCAATGAGATTCTTGCGGCGCAGTTCGACTGGATCGATGCCGAGATCCTTGGCGGCGATATCCAACAGGCGTTCACGCGCGAAGTCGGCCTCGTAGCGGCCGGGGCCGCGATAGCTCGCCGTCGGCGTCTTGCTGGTCATGACCATGGCGACGCGCATATGCACATTGGGAACGCGATAGGGGCCGGAGATGACCTGCGCGAGATTGCGCGGCGCGGTCACGGCGTTGGGCCGGATGTAGGCACCCATGTCCGAATAGGCGATGCCGCGGAGTGCGAGAATGGTGCCGTCGCGCGCGCAGGCGATTTCAAGTTCGATTTCGGTTTCGCGCGCGTGCGCGGCCGACAGCAGGTGTTCCCGCCGGGTTTCGATCCATTTCACCGGACGACGAAAGTGCCGCGCCGCAAACGGGATCAAAAAATCCTCCGGATAATACTCGCCGCGCACGCCGAAGCCTCCGCCAACATCGCTCTCGAACACGTCGATGACGGTCTCCGGAAGCTTCAGGTCGCGGGATAACTGTGCGCGGATGGCGAACGGCACCTTGCAGGCGCCGTGAACCATCAGCTTCTCGGCTCGGTCATCCCATTCGGCGAGAATGCCGCGGGGCTCCATCGGGCTCGCGGTATGCCGATGCACGCGAAATACCGCTGAATTCACGTAGGCGGCGCCGCCGAAAGCTGCATCGGCGTCTCCGGCGACGCCCGACAGCGTCAGCGCCAGATTGGTGCGATGCTCCTCGAACAAATAACGGTCGCTCGCCGAGGCCGTGCGCGCATCGACCAGGGCCGGCAGTTGCTCGATCTCAAGCGCGACCGCTTCGGCAGCGTCCTCGGCGGCGGTGATGCTATCGGCAACGACGACGGCGATGGGCTCGCCGGCATAACGCACTTTCTCGACCGCGATGACGGTCTGCGCAAATCGCGCCAGCTCTGGCAGCGGCTCCATGCGCAGCGGAATCTTCGGCACCTCGCCGATGTCGGCGGCGGTGATAATGCCAACGACACCCGGCATCTTCGCTGCGGCGCCGATCTCAAGCTTGGCGATTTTGCCGTGGGCAGCGGTGCTGCGCAGGACGACGGCGTGGACCAGTCCGGGCCGCGTCAGGTCGTCGACGTATTGACCCTTGCCCCTGGTGAACCGCAGGTCCTCAAGCCGCTCGACGGCGCTGCCGATCCAGGCATTGGTTTTTGCCACGGCCATCGTCCGGCTGCGCCATCACGTCTTGGCGAAGAATCGCTTCTGATACGAGAGGTGGTCGATGCGCTGCTCCAGGAACCACTGCACCAGCTCGCGATGAGTGGGAAACCAGACATCGCTGAAGCTTGCGAAATAGCGCAGTAACTTCTGGAATTGCGCCATGATCAGCGGACGGCCGCCGAAGTGCGCGTGGATAGCGATGTTGATGAGGCCGCCGGGTTCGTAATTGTGCAAATAGTCAAACGTGTCGACATAGACATCGTGATAATCGCGCGGACTTGCGCGCAGCACGCGATTATCGACGAAGTCTGACCACGGCAGGGCGACGATCGGACCGGCGGCGGTGCTTTCCTTGCGTGGCAGGCTGATGTCGAGGGCGTCGGCGTACCATTTGATGCCGGCTTCGACGAGCAGCGCGAAGGTGTGCTCGTCCCAGCCATAGATCGGCGTCGCCCAGCCTTGCGGCGGCCGGCCCGCTGCCGCCGTGAGAATTTCCATCACCTTTTTGATCGTAGTCTTTTGCTCGTTGGGCTTAAGCTCCAGAAAGGCCTGGTCCTGGACATAGCCGTGGCCTTCGACCAGATGGCCGGATTTGACGATCTGTTTGAACGCCTCCGGAAAAAGCTCCGCCGAACGACCGCTGCAAAAGAACGACGCGCGCATGTTGCAGCGATCGAGCACGCGAAGAAGCCGCCAGACGCCTTCCTTGCCGCCGTATTCGCCCCACTGGATGCCGCCGCGGTCGATCAGCCCCGGCTTGAGCGGTGTGGTGCGGGCGAAATAGCTCGGCGACTTTTTCTCCGACCAGGTCTCGAACAAGACGCTGATGATCACCGCGGTGCGGCGTCCGTTTGGCCAAGTTGGCACGTTCGCTTCCATGTCGTTTCCCGGTCCTCACGCTTCATGCCGCACACTTGACGACAATGGCGTGTACTGATTGCAGGGGAGATGATTTTCGTCAAATCGCCGCGCCTGCTATGATTGGGCGTAACAAGAAACGAATGCAGAAAAGGGATCGGATACGCATGGTCGCCGGGAGGATTGCCTGCACGGCAGGCTTGTATGCGTTGCTGGCGGCTGTGACATGCACGCCGGGTGTCGCGCAAGACGCGTTTTACAAAGGCAAGCAGATCACGATCCTCGTGAATTTCGCGCCCGGCGGTCCGACTGACGTCGAGGCGCGCTTGTTCACGCGCTCGATTGGGCGGCACATCGACGGCAATCCGGTGTTGATCGTGCGCAATATGGACGGCGCTGGCGGCATGACGGGTGCTAATTACCTGGGCGAGGTCGCGCCGCGCGACGGTACTTATGTCGGCTATTTCAGCAGCGTGGCGTGGCTCTACTCCGTCATGCCCGGTCAGCGGCGCGTGGCGCTCGACCAATTCGATTTCGCCGCCTATCAGCCGGGAACGGCGATCCACTACGTGCGCACCGACGTAAAGCCGGGCATCAAGAGCGTCGATCAGATCCTGGGCGCGGAGGACCTCGTTGTCGGCGGCTTGAGCCGCGACAACGCCAAGGATGTCATGATGCGCCTCGCGCTCGACATGCTCGGCGTGCACTACAAATACGTGACCGCCTATGTCGGCTCGCAGGGCGTGCGTCTGGCGCTGCAGCGCGGCGAAGTCAACTATTACGCGGAATCGCCCGCGGTCTATCGCACGCAGATCGAACCGCTGGTGAAACAGGGGCAGGTCATTCCGCTCTATTATGATCCGGGCTACGATGGCCAGTCGTTCTCCGTGCCGAAGCAGATGGACGGCCTGGAAATTCCGTCATTCCTCGACGTTTACCGGAAGTTCAAATCGGCCGAACCGTCAGGCCTGCAGTGGGAATCCTATCTCGCTGCGCTCAGCGTCAACAACGGCACGCAGCGCATCGTCGCCCTGCCGCCACACTCGCCACCGGGGGCGATCGCCGCGTTGCAGAAGGCTATTCACGAGATGCAGAACGATCCGGCTTATATCGCCGATGCTACCAAGGCGTTCGGTTATGTTCCCGAATATGTTGCCGACGGAGATACCAGCGACCGCGTGCGCAAGATGCTCAACGTCAAGCCGGACGTGCAGGCATTCATGCAGAAATATATGGCTGAACATTAACGGTGGAAGACACTGAAGACGGAGAAGTTGAGTCTAGTATCCACTTTGACCGGTCCCTGTCGCGGGCAACTGTCGCGGCGCCGGGCTTGCGCACCGCGCGCAACCGATCATCCTTCAATGATTCCGGATACTAGAGTGTCCTGAGGATTGCTCGACTTTTGGGAGAGCGCAATGGAAATCAGTCTTTCGGGGCGAGCGGCGATCGTCACCGGTGGCAGCAAGGGTATCGGCTTTGCGGTGGCGAAGCAGTTCGCGGCCTCCGGCGCCGATGTCGCTATCGTCGCGCGCGATGAGGAGACGCTCAAGGAGGGGGTGGCGGCTATTCGGAAGTCGACTCAGACACGCGTCATCGGGGTTCAGGCTGATGTCAGCAAGGCGGCCGACATCACGCGGGCCTACGACGAAGTGATGGGCATGTTCGATAAGGTCGATATCATCGTCAACAATGCGGGAACCTCTCAGGCGATGCCTTTCGAGAAGCTGACCGATGAGATTCTGTACAACGACCTCGAACTGAAGCTGTTCGCAGCCGTGCGATTGATCCGGTTGGTCATGCCGCAAATGAAGGAGCGGCGCTGGGGCCGTATCATCAACGTGCTCAACATCGGAGCCAAAGCGCCGCGGCCCAACAGCATGCCGACTTCGATTTCGCGGGGGGCGGGCATGGCGCTGACAAAAGCGCTGTCTCACGAGCTTGCGCCGTACAACGTGCTCGTTAATGCCATGCTCGTCGGTATCATTCGCGCCGATCAGCACGTGCAGCGGGCGAAACGGACTAATGTACCGATCGAAGAGTACTACGACGCCCACGGCAGGGAGATCCCGATTGGCCGCGCAGGCGAGGCCGAAGAGTTCGCGAATCTCGCCTGCTTCCTGGTGTCGGAGAAAGGCAGCTACATCACCGGTACGGCGATCAATGTCGATGGGGGACGTTCCCCGGTGGCGTGATGATCCGCGTGCGATTATGAGCACACGCCCTTATGATTGCCGCTGCTCGGGAGGATGATGCCATGCCAAACAAAAATGTGAACCCGCCGATCCTGTCGCTCGCGGAGCGCGACCGCCGCTGGAAGCGGGTGCGTGATCTCATGCGCGAGCGCGGCTTCGAGGGACTCCTGGTCGCAGGCTTCCGCGCCCGCGAAATGTACGAGACCTACATCAGCGACGATTACAACGAGGGCTGCGTCGTGTTCCCGCTGGAGGGCGATCCGATCGTCATCACCTGGGCCTATCTGCGGGTGATGCGCGCGCGTTGGTCGAAGGAACGCGGCAACAAGCTCTGGGTCGACGACTACCGGGTGGCGACCAGTGGCGCCGGCGTGGCGGAAGTCTTCCGCGAAAAGCATCTCGCCGACGCGAGCCTCGGCGTCGTCGGTTTGAGCTCCCAGGCGCCGACCGAAATCTATGGCGCCATTCCGGCGAATTTCTGGGCTGAGTTGACCGGTGCAATGCCCAAGGCGCGTTGGCAGGACATCTCCGAAGAGTTCAGCCGCCTGATGCTGATCAAGAGCGACGAAGAACTGGCGCAGGTGCGCTACGCCGCGCAGGCTGCCGAGGCGGCGTGCAAAGTCGTCGTCGAGGTTACTGCGCCCGGCGTCGGCGAGGAGGTGATCTTCGCCGAGGCGACGCGTGAAATGCTGCGCCACGGCATCGGCATTCGCTACCCGATGATCGTCATGAATTCGGGCCCGCACACGCTGTCGTGGGGACCGCCGCGCTGGACCACGAGCGGCGAGGCGCCGCGCATCTTGGAACGCGGCGACTTGATGCAGGC
>DATJYT010000162.1:0-2489 GCA_035499475.1 Xanthobacteraceae bacterium
GCGCGGCGCAGCACGTGGATGCGCCCGGCGCGATCGACGGCGCGCGCTTCGACGAGCGCGTCCTTGGTCTCGCGGCCATAGGCGCCGCCGTTCATGCGCAGCGCGCCGCCGACCGCGCCGGGAATGCCGCGCATGAACGACAGCCCGGCGATGCCGGCCTCCTGCGCGGCGCGCGCCACTTTGACATCGGGCACCGCCGCCCCGGCACGCACGCGCGTGCCCTCGATGGTGATCTCACCAAAGCCGCGGCCGAGCCTGATCACGATGCCCGGCACGCCGCCGTCGCGCACGATCAGGTTGGAGCCGAGACCGATGACGGTGACGGGGATGTCGCCCGGCAGATGAGCAAGACAATAAGCGAGGTCTTCCTCGTCCTCGGGCATGAACAGAACCTGCGCCGGCCCGCCGACGCGGAACCAGGTCAACTCGGCGAGCGGCTGGTTCGCGAGCAGCCGGCCGCGCAACGCCGGCAGCTTCGCCTTCAGAGCGGCAACGATTTCGGGAAAGCTCATGCAGCTTTTCTCGTCGCCAACGAATCGAGCCACGCCGCCAGCACGCCGCGGCCGAGCTCGCGCGTGGCCGGTCCGAGCGTGCGCGCCTGGGTGCGGACTTGGCGCGGATCGATGCCCGCTTTGCCGAGCTCCACGGCGTGACCGACGAGCCAGCTTTCGAAACGCGCTGGCTCCGTTTCCAGATGAAATTGCAGCGCGAGCTGCGCCGGCGTGCGCGCAAATGCCTGCACCGGACAATGCGCGGTCGAGGCGAGGCGCGTGCATCCGGGCGGCAATTCACAATTGTCACCGTGCCAATGCAGCACCGGCGAGGCGCCGAGCGGCGCGAGAGCGGAGGCCCGGCCGTCGGCGGTCAGCGTCAGCGGCGCCCAGCCGATCTCCTTGACCGGTCCGGGCGCGACGCGCGCGCCGAGCGCCGCCGCCATCATCTGCGCGCCCAGGCAGATGCCGAGGATCGGCTTGTCGGCGTTCAGCCGCGCGGCGGTGGCGGCGATTTCTGCGGTGATGAAAGGATAAGTTTCAGCCTCATAGACGCCGATCGGGCCGCCGAGCACGACCAGAAGATCGGGCGCGAGCAGCGTCGGCGCATCGAAGCGGTCGATCCCGGCGTCGTGATAGCGGATGTCGTAACCGCGCTCGGTGAGCAGCGGACCGAGCAGGCCGAGATCCTCGAAGGCGACGTGGCGAACCGCAAGGCATGTCTTGTGCAAGGCGGGCATCACGCGACCGTATCAACTCGCGGTCGCCAGCTCACCCGGCAGCGCATAGGCCCATTGGGTGATCGAGCCGGCGCCGAGGCACACCACGTAGTCGCCGGGCTGTGCCATGCCGGCAACCAGCGAGGCGAGTTTTTCCGGACTATCGAGCGCGACCACCTGCCGGTGGCCGTGCGTGCGCAAGCCCTGCACCAGCGCGTCGCGATCGATGCCCGCGATCGGCGCTTCGCCGGCCGCATAGACGTGGGCGACGATCACCGCATCGGCATCGTTGAAGCAGGTGCAGAACTGTTCGAACAACGCGGCCAGCCGCGTGAAGCGGTGCGGCTGCACCACGGCGATGACCCGGCCTTTGGTCGATTCGCGCGCCGCTTTCAGCACGGCGGCAATCTCGACCGGATGGTGTCCATAATCGTCGATAATGGTAACGCCGTTCCACAGGCCGGTGCGGGTGAAGCGCCGCCGCACGCCGCCGAAATTGGCAAGCGCCTTGCGGATCGTGTCGTCACCGACGCGCAGCTCATGGGCGACCGCAATCGCCGCGGTGGCGTTGAGCGCATTGTGCCGCCCCGGCATCGGCAGGGCGACGTTCCTGATCTCATGCACCGATTGTCCCGCCCGATCGCGAAATACAACGGTGAACAACGACGTGCCGCCGGCGTGGGAGACGTCGGTGAGCCGCACGTCGGCCTGCGGATTCTCGCCGTAGGTGACAATGCGGTGATCCTCGATGCGGCCGACCAGGCTCTGCACCACCGGATGATCCGTGCACATCACCGAGAAGCCGTAGAACGGGACGTTCTCGACGAAGTCGCGAAACGCCTGCTGCACCGCCTCGAAGGTCTTGAAATGATCGAGATGCTCGGGATCGACATTGGTGACGATGGCGATGTCGGCCGGCAGCTTGAGAAACGTGCCGTCGGATTCGTCGGCCTCCACCACCATCCAGTCGCCGGCGCCGAGCCGCGCATTGGTGCCGTAGGCGTTGATGATGCCGCCGTTGATCACGGTCGGATCGAAGCCGCCGGCGTCGAGGAGCGCCGCCACCATCGAAGTGGTCGTGGTCTTGCCGTGAGTGCCGGCGACGGCGACGCAGCTCTTCAGCCGCATCAGCTCCGCTAGCATTTCGGCGCGGCGCACCACCGGCAGGCGCTGGGCGCGGGCGGCAACGAGCTCGGGATTGTCTTGCCTGATCGCCGAGGAGACGACGACGACTTTGGCGCCGGCAAGATTATCGGCGGCATGGCCGATCGCGATCTTG
>DATJYT010000163.1:0-5408 GCA_035499475.1 Xanthobacteraceae bacterium
TTGATCTCGGCCTCCAGGGCCGCGATAGCGGGGCGGCGGTCCGTCTCCCAGCGCGCGAACCAGCGCGCGATGCGCACGAAGCGCGGCCACCAGAAAGCGCGCGCCTCCGGGAAATCGCGGACAACCGCGAAATAGGTCTCCCCAAGCTTCAACAATTCGCCGGCCGGGTCGGCCGGCAGCGCCTTGGCGAACATGGCCGTGAAGTCGCCGACGGCGGCGTGGATGGCGGTGCCGCGCTCGGCGGCGCCCGGTGCGGCATCGACCGCATCGAGCGGCATCAGGCGCAAGATGTGCTTGGCGTAGATGGTGTAGGGGTCGCGCAGCCAGTGCTCGATCTCCGTAACCGACAGGCCTTTAGGCCTTGCGGCGCGCGGCGGCGTCGGCGCCGGCCGCGGCGCCGGCTTTGGCGGCTGCTTCGGGCGATCGAGCGCGCGAGCCCAGTCGAGATAGACGTTGCCGCGTGTGACGACCTCCTGCCAGCGCGGGCCCGAAACCGCGGCGAGGCGCTGGATGAAGCGCGACGGCACCGTCGGGGTGCCGGCGATCTTGGCGGCATGGGTCAGCATCACGTCGGGAGAGCCGAGCATCTGCGCGAAGTCGTGCGCGGTGAGGCCAATGCGGCGCTCCGGCAGATCGAGCCCGAGCGCGAGCCGCATCGGGCGGCTCAGCCATGCGTCGCTGCGGCTTTCCGGCGGCCAGGTGCCCTCGACCAGGCCGCCCAGCACGACGCGATCGCTCACGGTCAGGCGCGCTTCGAGCAAACCAAGGATGCGCACGCGCAAACCCGAACCGGACGGCCGGCGCACCATCCGGCCGGCCAGCGCCGCGGCAAGCAATTCCACATAGTCGGACGTATCGACAAGGAGCGCCGCGGCAGCCTTGCTGGTCGCCAACTCGTCAAGCGCGTCGGCGAGTTTCGCGCCGTCGGGTCCAGCGAAGGCAATCTCCTCGTCGCCCTGTCGCGACAGCGCTGCCAGCACCGCGCGATGCCGCGCCGCCAGCTCGCTGAGCGGCAGCGATTTTCCGGCGCGACTTTCGAGCGGATCCAAAGCTTGCGCAAGCCGCGCGACAAGATCGGCCGCGGCGTCGAGTTCGCCGTCATGAAGAGCCGTGCGTGGATCGGACGGATGCAGATCGACTTTTTCCTTGCGCCGAAATTTTTCCAAAACCGTGCGCAGACTTTTCAAGGCGTGGCTGAGCCCTGCGCTGCCGCGGCTCGGGCGCGGTCCGCGCAGCACCGCGCGCTCCAGCGCTGCGATTGCGGTGCTCTTGTCGTTCATGCCGAGCCACGTGAGCGGATGCTTGAGCAAGGCGAGCAGCGTCACCGGCGCGAGACCGCCGAGCGCCGCTTCAGCCGCGAGCCGCGCCAAAACGCCGGCCGGGGTTTCGGCAAGCGCGTCGCCGCCGGAATCTTCCGCGGCAATGTCCCAACGCGCCAGTGCCGCGAGCACGCGGCGGCCGAGTGCGCGGTCCGGCGTTACCAGCGCCGCGGTCTTGCCGTCCTCAACCGCTTCGCGCAACGCGACCGCGATGGCGAGCGATTCCTCCTCGGCATTCGCCGCTTCGATCAACGTGAGCGTGCCGAGCGCAGCCTGTGCTTGCGCCTCGAACTGCGGATCGGCAGCGCATTGCCGCCACCTGTCGGTCGATGCCGCAGGCCGCAGCGCTTCCGACAGAAGCCGCTCACGGCCGCGCGATTCGGCAAGGTGCGTGACGGCATCGCGCACCATGCCGATCCGAGTCAGCAGGGCCTGCATGGCGAATTGCGGGTGGCCGGGCACGGGCGCGATACCTTTGGCCTCGTCGCCACCAATCATGCGCCAGGAGTCCTCATCGAGATCAGTGTCGAGGCCGGGCAGGACGACGGCGCCGTGCGGCAAGTGCGCGATGGTCGCGATCAGTTCCGCGGTCGCCGGGATCGAGCCGGTCGAGCCGGCGGCGATCACCGGGCCGTCGGTCTTGCGCTTGAGCCGCGCGGTCTCCGCCTTGATGAGCGCGTCGCGCCGCGCCGCCGCTTCGATCGTCCCGCGCTCGCGCAACACATCCGGCCAGACATCCCGCGCGATCTGCAGAAATTCCAGCGTGAGTTGCCAGAACTCGTCGAATTTTTCCGGCACGAGGTCGTCGAGTCTGTTCCACGACACTTTGCGCGTCGTCATGTCGTCGATCAGCCGCGCCAGATCGTCGGCAAGCGTGCAGGCCGCTGCGGGCGTCTGAGCCACCAGCGGAGCGCCGCGCCGCCCGCGCAGCCTCGGCGTGTTGGCCCATGCGGCGACAAGCTGCGCCAGAAGGAGCCGCCGTTCGAGACCGCCGAGCGCTTCCGGCAAGGCAAGCGCGTCCGCCGCGATGTCGCCGGTCGCGGCTTCGGCAAAGGCGATCTCGTCCTCGTCGATGTCGCCAAGCGCGACGATGCGCGGCAGCACCGCGGCGCCGTCCTCGAGGACTTCAAGAAAAGTGTCGCGCGCCAGCCGGCAGGCGCGTCGCGTCGGCAGGTAAAGCGTGGCGCCGGCGAGCGCCAGCGGATCGCGCCCAGCCGGTACGCCCAGCCTGCCGCCGATCAAAGCTTCGATCAGCGTCGGCAGAAACGGCGCCGATGCCGGTATAGTGAAGACACGTGGTGCCATGCCCAGAATCGATTGCGGCCTTCGTCATTCCCGCACAGGCGGGAATCCATCATCACGATCGAAGCAGAATTGCTCCATCGGCATATATGGGTCTCGCTTTCGCGGAGACGACAAGCCGACGATGGATTCGCCTAGCAGAATTTAGACCATGATCCGATCAGATTGAATCGGTTCATGATTTAGTGGAGCATGATCTTTCCGGAGAAAAGGCGTCCACTTTTCCGGATCATGCTCAATGGGCGGAGGTGAGTGCGGTTTCCGCGGCCGCGACGGCTTCGGGCGTGCCCACGTGCATCCAGACGCCTTCGAGACGCAGGCCGAACAACCGGTCCTTGGCTGCGGCCCGATCGAACAACAGCGTCAGCGAAAACGCGCCCTTGGGCACGTCGGTAAACAGCATCGGCGACAGGATCGCCGCGCCGGCATAGACGAACGGCACCACCTCGCGCTCGCCACGCTTGCGCAACCGGCCGTCCGGCAGCATGGCGAAATCGCCGCGGCCCGTATAGCCGATACTGCCGGCCGTAGAGGCCAGGAGCAGCAGGGCGTCCATGATCGCGGGATCGAACGCCTCGGCGAGCCGCGCGAAATTGGGCTTCACGCCGTCGAGCCACAGCGTGTCGGAATTGACCAGAAAGAACGGCGCATCGCCCAGCACGGGAAGCGCCTTGGCGATACCGCCGCCGGTGCCGAGAAGCTCACCGCGCTCGTCGGAGATCACGATCTTCGGCTGCTTGCGCGAAGCGAGATGCTGTTCCAGCAAGTCGGCGAGGTGATGCACGTTGACCACCGCGCGCTCGACGCCGGCGTCGGCCAGGCGGTCCAGCGAATAATCGATCAGCGATTTGCCGCCGAGCGCGACCAGCGGCTTCGGAATGTTGCCGTTATAGGGCCGCATGCGCGTGCCGAGACCCGCTGCCAGCACGATCGCGCTCTTCGGCATCATCGCGTCGCCCCAGGTGCCGCGCTCATCGCTCGATTCGTAATCATAGCCCATCTCGGGCCGGCACGTTGGCCTCGTACCACGCCTTGAGCGGAGCGAGCGCCGGATGCGCCAGCGAACGCTGCAAATAATTCCATAGGCGCGGCATGTGACGCAGATATTGGGGCTTGCCGTCGCGCCGGTCGAGGCGAGCGAAGATGCCGAGGATCTTGGTGGCGCGCTGGGCCGCGAGCGTCGCATAAAGGCGCGTGAACGCGGCGGCGTCGAAATCTTCTTCCTCGGTCATGCGGGCGCGCACGTAACGGCTGAGCAGCTTCACCTCCATGGTTTCCGGCACATCGACGCGCGCATCCTGGAGCAGCGAGGCGACGTCATAGGCCGCGGGCCCGATCAGGGCATCCTGGAAGTCGAGTACGCCGATACGGGCAAAACCTTCGCGTTCGGGCAGCCACAACAGATTAGGCGAATGATAGTCGCGCAGCACCCATGTGGCGGGGGCCTCGAGCGCAGGCTTCAGCGCTTCCCGCCACAATGCGACAAAGGCCTCACGGGCGACGTCGGCCGGCGCCGCATCGGCGCTGACCAGATACCAATCGAGCAGCAGCTCGGCCTCGATCAGGAAGGCCTCCATGTCGTAGCGCGGCAGGCGATGAACGAGATGCGGCGCCGCCAGCAACACATCCGGCAAGGTCTGCCGGTGCAGCGCCAGCAGCAGATCGACGGCGGCCTCATAACGCTCTTCGATCGGTCGGGGCGGCTCGCCTTCGACGACGCGGTCCTCGCCGAGATCTTCCATGATGACGAGGCCGCGCTCGGGATCGGCGTGCAGGATCGCCGGCGCCGAAAGGCCGTGCTCGCGCAGGCCGGTCGCCATCGCGACATACGGAATGGTGTTCTCGGCAAGATGCGCGATGGCGCTGTAGGGTTTGCCGCCGCGCACCGGCGGACCATCGGGCTGCGGCGGCGCATTCATCAGGATTGCCGTCCCGTTGTTCAGCGTCAGGCGCTCGAAAATTCGCGTCGAGGCGTCGCCCTGCATCCGCCGGCGCTGCGCCACGCCGAATCCGGACCTGTCGAGAAAATCGTGAATGAGCGCGATGCGCTCCGCGCGCGGCGCGAAGGCGCCGTAGCCGACGAGGCGCACGTCGCGCACTTCGGGGCCGCGCGCGGGCGCGAGCTTGAAGGTGATATCGAGCCGATCCGGCGGCAACAAGCCGGCGGCGCGGTCGGGCCATTCCATAAGAACGACGGTATTGTCGGGCAGATCGTCAAAGCCGAGCTCGGCGAGCTCGGCCGAGCCCGACAGGCGATAGAGATCGGCGTGGACCAGCGGAAAACGCGGCAGCTCGTAGGTCTGCATCAGCGTGAAGGTCGGGCTCGGCACCTCGATGGTTTCGTCGCCGGCAAGATAGCGGATGAGGGCGCGGGCGAAGGTCGTCTTCCCGGCGCCGAGATCGCCGGACAGCGTCACCAGGTCGCCGGGCTCGAGCGCGCAGGCGATATCGGTCATGAAGGCGCCCATCGCCCGCTCATTGAGCAGCGTCACGGTGAAGCTTGCTCCGCCCGTGGTGGTCAGAAGCATCTCGGGCTATGCGGCCGTCAAAGCAGCGGCCGCCCCAAGCGGGAATACGCATGTCACGGTAGTGCCCTCCCCGACGACCGAGGCGATCGTAACCGTTCCGCCGTGCAGTTCGACGAAGGAGCGCACCAGCGACAGCCCGAGCCCGGGTCCGCGATGCTGCGAGCCGAGCGAATGAGTCTCGAACCAGTCGAAGACTTTTTCGAGGACATTCGGCGGTATGCCGGGTCCGCTATCGGTCACCGAAAAGATCACCGCGTCA
>DATJYT010000164.1:0-15017 GCA_035499475.1 Xanthobacteraceae bacterium
GGGCGAAACGATGTGCGGATGTATATCGATGACAGGCATGTGCGTTCACTCGTTTTCGGATTACAGACGATTTTCAAGGATCGATATCGACGAAAACCTGATCGAGCTGCGGCCGCGACGGTATCAGCTCCTGTTGCAGACTATAGGTGACGAGGGCCTCGATGCTCGGACGGTTCGCCGCCATGCCGTAGGGCAGCGGATCGCTCATCAGCGCCAGGAACTTGCGATAGCGCTTGTCTTCCGGGCTATCGTCGAGACCGCGCTTGAGTTCCTCAAGATAAGGTTTCTTCGCAGCGACGAAGGCGTTCATCAGCGAACGCGCCAGCCACGGATAACGCTTGATGTGCTCGTCCTTCACCACAATGAGCCCGTGGATTGGATAGATGCCGCTACGACGGAACCAATTGGCCTCGACCTCTTCGACATTGGCGATCAGCTCCGGATAAGTATCCGCCGCGGCGGCGGCCGCGCCGGCTTTATCCCAACCGCTGATCGGCGGACCGGCCCTGCCAACCCCAGCTGGTCCGGTGAATCCGGCCTGAATTTCGCCGGTCTTCATCATGCTCTGCAGTGATTTGCCTTCCGGCGCGTGCACCACATTGGGCGGCAGCTTGAGCGTTGAGACGTGCTCTTCGTCATCCACCACCCACGTCACCTTTGAGGAATCGAGGTCGTACTCGTTGACGAAGATACCGCGAGTCCAGACACCGGTGGTGACCGAATAGGCGCGCACGCCGACCTTCTTGCCTTCGAGGTCCTTCGGCTTCCTGATGCCGGCATCCGGCCGCACGACGAAACCGCCATGGTGGAAGCGCCGCATAAGAAAAATGGGCAGCGCGATATAGGGAGCGCCGCGGGCACGCGCGATCATGTAAGTGGTGGGCGCCATCTCGCAAATGTCGAACTCGAGATCGCGCACCATGCGCCGGAAAGCGCCGATAATCGGCACCACTTGGATGAAGTCAGGCTCTACTCCTTCGATTGGAACTGCTTTGGATTTCACGGCACGCGTGTGGCCGTAATCCCCAATTGCAATTTTCAGGCGCGGCTCGTTCGCCATGTGTCCTCCGGTTATCCGGTTACTATGATCTTCTTGCGGGGTCCGGCCAGGCGCAATTCAGTCATCGCCCGACGGCGGATTCTCCTTACTGCTTCGGAATATGCGCCTTCTCGATGACGTCGTGCCATTTGGCAATGTCACGAGCCATGCGATCATGCATCCCTTGCGGTGTGGTGCCGTGCGAATCTATGCCAAGTGTGCGCGATTTCTCTTGAACTTCCGGCGCAGCAAGGCCGCGATTGATGGCGTCACTGAGAATATTCACGATGTCGGGCGGTGTACCGGCGCGTGCAGCGACGCCGTTCCAACTGGTCACGATATAATTAGGGAAGCCGCTCTCCTTTGCGGTGGGGACGTCTTTTAACAGCGGATCGCGCTCTTCCCCTGAGGTGGCGATGATTCGCACCTTGCCGGGACCGATCACCGGATGCAGCGCAGCAAAAAAATCAAACCCGAGATCGACATCACCGCGAAGCAGAGCCGTCACGAGGTCAGGCGTCGTGCGATAAGGTATGATTGTATAATTGGCGCCGGTCACCTGCTGAAACAGATACGCCGAAAGATTTTGCGTGCTGCCGGGATTGATGGCCCCGAGATTGAGTTTGCCGGGATTCCTTTGCGCGGCTTCGACGAGATCCTTGAGCGTCTTGTAGGGCGACTTGTCGGGCACCGCGAGAAGCATCTCGAAGCTTGCGGCCACCGAAATCTGTGTAAAGTCATTCAGGACGTTGTATGGCAAGCTATTGAACAGCGACATGCTGATCGCTTGTCCGTTGCCCATCTCGCCGAGCGTATAGCCATCCGCAGCCGCGCGCAGGACCTCGGTCATGGCGACGATGCCGCCCGCACCAGGCCGGTTTTCAATAACAAATTGTTGCTTCAGCAGTTTGCCAAGTTGGTCCGCCAGAAGCCGCATGGTGAGATCGCCGACACCGCCCGGGCCATAAGGCACGAAAACGCGGACCGGTTTGGTTGGATATTCGGTCGCGGCCCCGCTCGGCTCAGCTGCGACCGCGGCCAGTACCACCAAGCACGCGACCGCCAGGAGCGAATGTCGCATGAATCGACCAATGCAACCGCGATTGTCGGAGGGGTTTGAGTGCATCCGGCTTCTCCCTACAAAAATCTTGCTTTCGCTGCCGGTTCACTTGTCTGCCGGCTTAGCGTCCTCGGCCGCCCCATAACGAGACGACGCTGGCACAATCCGAGTCGCTGCGGTGAATTACCAATTGAATTGCTGCGTGCAGTCATAAGTTTTTGCTATACTCATCCGATGAGACGAGCCTCGAACAATCAGCCGTCACAAGCGCAGGCTATCCAATAAAATGCCGCCCTTGCTTGATGTCCCATCGCTTCGTCAGCTTCGCGGTTTCGAGGCGGTCGCCAGATTGAAAAGCTTCAGCGGCGCCGCCCGCGAGGTCAATCTGTCGCAGCCGGCATTGACCCAATCAGTCCACGCTCTCGAAGCCAGGCTGGCGACGCGCTTGTTTGAGCGACGGCACTCCGGTTGTTTTGCGACCGAGCCCGCTGCGATTCTTCTTCCCCGCGTGAGGCGGTTCTTCGACCACATCCGCGCAGCATTGGGCGAACCGACGCTTGCCGGTGCGTCGACGGGGCGGCAAAACGCGGACGCCATTCTCAATAAAATCACCAGGCCGCAATTGCGCGGGCTGATCGCGATCTCTGAGAACCATTCCTTGGAGGCTGCGGCGCGCTGGTTGGGAATCTCCGAGCCTTCATTGCACCGATCCGCCCGGCAACTTGAACGTGAATTGCGGCGCAGCCTTTTCCAACGCACTGCGCGCGGAGTGACGACCACGGCGCAAGGATCGGAACTCGCCAGACGCTTCCAGGTTGCCCGGCGCGAAATCGAATATGGTCTGGAGGAAGTTCAGGCAGCCCGCGGCGTCATCGTCTCGCGCATCGCAATCGGAAATATTCCGCACTCGGCATCCCAAGTCTTGTCGAACGCCATACAGAAGCTGCTGGCGGCCTATCCCGATACTCAAGTCCAAGTGGTAGACGATCATTATGACGCGCTGCTCGGCGACTTGCGCGCTGGCAAGCTTGACGTTCTGTTTGGCGTGCTACGGCGTCCCGCGTGGGCGGTCGATACCAACGAAGAGTTTCTGTTTGCCAACCCCTATACCGTAGTGGCGCGGGGCAACCACCCGCTAACAAAGTTGCGTCGCATTACGTTGCGTGACCTCGCCGCTTACGATTGGGTGTTGCCCGAGCGCGGCACGCCGCGAAGAGAAGCTTTTGAACGCCTGTTTGCCAAGTCAGGATATTCGCCGCGGGTGAGCATCGAGACTACCTCGCCCGCCGTCTATCGCTCCATATTGGCATCAAGCGATCGTATTGCGCTTTTTTCGAAGCTGGAGGCCGAGCAAACGGAGGTTCAAATCCGTCCATTGGCAAGGTTGCCTTTCAATTCGAACGTTTTGTCGCGGACTGACGGCGTCGCCACCCGGGCGGATTGGCAACCGACGCGAGTTCATCGCGCGTTTCTTGATTTGATGCGCGAAGAAACGCGCCATTTGCGAGCCGGAAAATCGCTGCGGCAATGCCGGAATCGCGGCCAATCGCGTAGACATGAAGTTGGGATCGGATAGATGGCGCCTAACAAACCGATTTTGGTTGTCGAGGATGACGTATGGGCAAGGTTGATAGGCGTTGTCCTCGACCCGACGACCAGCAAAGAAAGGTGGGCTGCATTCGCCGATTTCATGTCACCCGATCTGCCGAATTTTCAAAACTGGTGCGATGAGGTGCGAAAATCGGGAGGACCGCTCTACCCGAGCGATGTCAGGCTGGTCTCTTCCAGAATCGAGCTGCACCGCAATCTTGAAGCGGCCGAAGCGGTTGTCACCGAGTCCTTGAAAATCGGCACGGAAGAACTGGCCTTGGCGCCCCGACTCAAGGCGGTACACAAATATGGCATGCTGCTTCGCAATATTGACGTTACTGCGTGCCAAGCGCGAGGCGTGAAGGTGCTCGGTATACGGCGCCGCGCCAATGTCGCCTGTGCGGAGCACGCCTTCGCGCTGCTGCTAACGCTCGCAAGGCGGATGAAAGAGCTCAATGGATTGATCAGCGTCGATCAGCTTGCTGCTCTCGATCGCCCTTACAAGCCCTTCGATACCCGCCACACCCCAGGCGCCAATTGGGGGCGCTTTTCCGGATTGCGTACTCTGAACGGCACTACGATCGGCATCATCGGCCTCGGCGAGATCGGCCGCGAAATCGCGATGCGGGCTACCGCATTCGGAATGACTGTTTTGTATTTTCAACGGAGCAAGCTTTCGCAAGCGGAAGAAGACGCTCTCAACGTCTCATATCGATCGCTTGAATCGCTTCTCGCCAATAGCGATGTCGTCATCCCGCAGCTTCCGCTCGATTCCTCGACATTGGGTTTGCTCGATCGTGAACGGCTGGCGCAAATAAAGCGCGGCGCCTGCATCGTTAACGTGTCGCGTGCGGAAATAATCGATCGAGAGGCGCTTCTGGACGTGCTCCGCTCCGGTCAACTGGGCGGCTTCGCGCTGGACTCCCAATATGAGGAGCCCGGCCGGCCTGATGACGAACTGCTGTCGTTCGACAACGTCGTCTTGACGCCTCATATGGCAGGATCACCGCGGTTCAACGGGCTCCGAGATATCAAGGACATGATCGAAGGACTCGCACGCGCGCTCGCAGCATAGCGCTGGCGGAGCGCATTCGGGACCTCAAATGTTGTCCTTGCTGCTGTCGGTTTCCGATATTCGTGAATGGCCTGCCGCCTCGAGCAGCGCGGACATGATGCCACTATAGCCCGTACAGCGGCACAGATGCCCGCTCAAGACCTCGATGATCTCTGCCTCGGACGGCTGTGGGTTGCGCTTGAGGTAGTCGGTGAACGACATGAGGATGCCCGGCGTGCAGAAACCGCATTGCAATGCGTGATGGTTCTGGAAAGCCTGCTGCAGCGGATTGAGCGCGCCGTCGGCTGCCGCGAGTGATTCCACGGTGCGCACCTCGCGGCCCTCGGCTTGCACCGCGAGCGTCAGGCAGGAGCGGACTGCGACGCCATCAAGGAGAACCGTGCAGCAGCCGCACACGCCGTGCTCACAGCCGACATGGGTGCCGGTAGCGCCGAGCGAATGGCGCAGAAAGTCGCTGAGCAGCGTGCGCGGTTCCGCCTCCGCCGACAGGGCGCGGCCATTGAGCGTGAGCCTGATCCTGGTGCGCTGATCCTTGTTTACGCGGTGCATCGGATCGCCTCTTCGATGACGACCGGGCCGAGATTGCGCAGCAGGTCGCTGCGCATGCGGGCCGAAGCATGGAGGTCATCATAGCCTTCGAGCTCCGCAGTCAATTGGCTGATGGCCGCGGCGACCGCGGAACCGCCATTGGACGCGATGCGGCGGACTTCGGGGCGGCCGGACATGCCGCCGACGCCGAACCGCACCGTGTTCGCGTTCTCGACCAATGCCGCTACCGCCACAATGGCAAAATCGCCGTGCCGCCGCGCCACTTCGCGAAAGGCGACGCCGCGGCCAGACAGCACCGGAAAGCGAACCGCGATGATCAACTCGTCGGCCGTGCGGGCGGTCGTCAGCATGGTCTGCTGGAAGGCGCTGGCGGCGAGACGGCGCGTGCCTCGTGTCGAACGCAGCACGACTTCGCCTTCGAGCACCGCCAGCGTCAACGGAATCTCGGAACTCGGATCGGCGTGCGCGATGGAGCCGCAGACGGTGCCTCTGTTGCGGGTCTGGAAATGGCCGACAAACGGCAGCGCGGCCGCCAGCAATGGCAGTTTTGCGGCAAGATGCGGCCACGCCAGCAGGCGGTTCTGCGTGACGGCGGCGCCGATTTCGATCGTGTCGCCGAGATCGCTGATGGTATCGAGCTCGGAAATTCGCGAAATGTCGATCAGGACCGCCGGATCGGCGAGCCGCAGATTGAGCATCGCCATGAGCGACTGGCCGCCGGCCAGGATGCGCGCTTCGTCGCCGTGCTCGGCGAGCACCGCGACGGCCTCGTCGGCGGTTTCGGGGCGAACGTAGTCGAACGGCCGCGGCTTCACGGCCCGACGCCTTCGATCAGCGCGTGGATCCGCCGCGGCGTCACCGGCACCTGCACGTCCCTGACGCCGAGCGCATCGGCGACGGCGTTGGCGATGCACGCCGGCACGCTCATGCAATTGCCCTCGGCGAGGCCCTTGGCGCCGAGCGGAGTGAGCGGCGAAGGGGTCTCCTGATGCAGCATTTCGACCGGCGGGATTTCGCTGACCGTGGGGACCAGATAATCCGCGAACGTCCCAGTCAGGAACGCGCCTTCGTCGTCGTATTTGAATTCCTCAAATAGCGCCGCGGCGATGCCCTGGGCGAAGGCGCCGCGCATCTGGCCGTCAGCGATGCTCGGATTGAGGATGCGGCCGGCGTCATGCATCGACACGTAGCGGTCGACGCGAACCTGATAGGTCAGGGGATCGATCTCGACTCCGCACATGTCGAACACAAAGCCGTAGGTCAGCGAGGTGTTGATGCGGTCGTCGCTCGACGGCGGCTCGAGTTCCGGCGGCGACCACAACGCCGTCTCGGTGAGGGCAGGTGCCATGCCTTCGGGCAGCATCACCGGCGACCAGTGCGACGTGCCGGCGATCCGGCCGAACGGCGCGGCGTTGTCCGGGTTGCCGCGGCTGCGGATTTTACCGTGCGCGAGCTCAACATCGTCGGGGAGGATATTGAGTTGCTTTGCGCCGATGCTCTTCAGCTTGTCGGCCATGCGGCTTGCCGCAAGATGCGCCGCCACCGCGGTGCCGGGAGTGAATCGGCACGAATAAGTGCCGGCAGCGATCGACCATTGGTCCTTCGCGGTGTCCATCTCGAGCACGACATTGACGTCGTCGGGCTTGAGGCCGAGCTGCGCGGCGACGATCTGCGCCAGCACGGTCGCATGTCCCTGTCCCTGCACGGTGACGTCGGCCGTCACCGACACTGCGCCAAGCGGATCGATGTTGATCGTCACCATCGATACGGCGCCGTTCTTCGGCCCGGCCTTGTCACGCGCATCGGCAGTGAGCAAGGTCGACAGATAGCCCATGTTGGACATGGCGGGCTCGACCACGGCGGCAAATCCGATGCCGTATTTGCGGCCGGCGGCGCGCGCCGCGTCGCGCCGGCGCCTGAGATCGTCGAGGCGGCCGTCACCGGTCGCGCTTGCGACGGCGCGCGGATAATCTCCCGAATCGTAGAGCGAGCCTGCGGCCGCGCGGTACGGCATCTTCGCCGCCGGCACCAGGTTTCGCTTGATGACATCGATATGATCGAGGCCGAGCTCGACCGCGATGCGCTGCACCAGGCGCTCCAGCGCCATGTAGAGCTGCGGGCCGCCGAAGCCGCGGATGAGGCTCGCCGGCATCTTGTTGGTCAAGACGACGCGATTGGTTACGTCGACATGGGCGATGTCATAGGCGCCGGTAACTGCGCCATGCATGCGATAGAGCGGACCCGGCATCGGTGCGCGCAGGAACGCGCCGTAATCTTCGAGCTGGTCGAGCCGCAGGCCGAGGATGCGGCCGTCTTTCGTCACCGCCGCCTCGATCTCGGTGATCCGGTTGGGGCCGGAACTCGCGGCGAGGAGATGCTCGGCGCGATCCTCCACCCATTTCACCGGACGGCCGGTGACGCGCGCGGCGATTGCCGTCAGCACCACGTAAGGGAACACCGAAAGCTTGATGCCGAAGCTGCCGCCGCTGTCGGGCGGAATACGCAGCCGCAATTTCGGGCCCGGCACCCGCAGCGCCCGCGCCATCACCGGATGCGTGCTGAACGGTCCCTGAAAATTTGCCAGGACGTCGTAGCTGTCGGCGGCCGCGCTGTATTGCGCGATGACGACGTAGCATTCCATGGGCGTGAACGACAGGCGCGGAAAATCGACCGTCAGCGCCACGCGGGCGTCGGCCTGCGCGAACGCCGACTTGGTGTCGCCATAGGTGAATTTGCGGACGGAAATCTCGTTGGTCTTGGCTTCGGCGTGCAGAACGGGCGCCGTCGGCCGACAAGCAGCCAACGGGTCCATTACCGCTTCGAGCGGCCGATACTCGATTTCGACCAGTTCCGCGGCGTCTTCAGCGAGGTAGCGGCTTTCGGCGACGACCAGCGCGACCGGCTCGCCGACATAGCGCACCCGGTCGACGGCAAGCGACCACTGATGCACCGGCGTCTTGAGGGCAACGAGAAACGGATCGGACAGCTTGCGGACGTCTTCACCGCTGATGACGGCCCAGACGCCGTCCTTTCCGACCGCCGCGCTGGCATCGATGCTGACGATGGCGGCATGCGGGTGCGGCGAGCGGATGACGTGGGCATGGAGAGTGCCTGCCGGGACCGGAAGGTCGTCGGCATATCTGCCGCGGCCCGACAGAAGGGCGGGGTCTTCCTTGCGAACAGTCGACGTTCCTAGAGGCGACAACAATTCGTCACTGGGCAAAATTCGAGCGAGGTGCAACGACGGGCGGCTATTGCTAATACGGCTAACCCGCGACGTAAAGCCGTCCTGTCGGCGGCCGAGGACACGCCATGCATTTCGAACTTCCCGCTCCAAGCACGACCTTCGACGTCACCCTCAAGGACGGCGCCAAGATCCGCATGCGGCGGCACGGCAACCCCGAGGGCGCGCGCTTGCTGCTGACCCACGGCAACGGCTTCGCTGCGGACGCCTATTTTCCGTATTGGCAACGCCTGCTGCCCAGCTTCGATCTGCTGGTGTTCGATTTTCGCAATCATGGGCAGAACATTCCCGTCGAACCATCAAACCATGATTACGCCCAGTTCGCCGACGATCTCGAGCGGGTCGTTCAGGACGTGAATTTCCGCCTCGGCAGAAAGCCGACCGCCGGTCTATTCCATTCGATGTCGGCGCGCACCGCGATGAAGCATGCCATTGAGATCGGCTGGCGTTGGGATGCGCTCGTGCTTTTTGATCCGCCTGACGTGCCGCCGCCCGGTCATCCGCTCTATGCGGCGATGGAGATTTTCGAGAACAGGCTGACGGAATGGGCCCGCCATCGCCGCCGGCGCTTCAACACGATTGACGAACTGACAAACGAATACTTGCTGTCCCGCGCGACGAGCCGCTGGGTCCCGGGCGTCCACGAATTGATGGCGCGCTCCGTGCTGCGCAAGAGCCCGGACGGCGAGGGCTACGAGCTGGTGTGCGCTCCCGAAAATGAGGCGGCGATCTATGCGCAGGCGATGACTTTGAACCTCTGGCCGCAGGCTGGCGCGTTCGGCGGTCCGGTCAAATTGATCGGCTGCGATCCCAACATGAAGGGTACGCCCGCGACCGGGCCGGCCAACCAGGCGCTCGGCATCGAGGGCGGCTACGATTACAGCTTCGTCGAGGGCGCCGGCCACTTGTTGCAGATCGAAAAGCCGGAAGCTTGTGTTCGTCTGACCCTGGAGTTTCTGGCCGGCTGCGGGCTCGCCTAGCGCGCGCGAGAGCGCGCAAGCTGCGGCGATCAATTTTGAGTCGTGTCGGTTTGACGATAGCCGTTGCTGGCGCCCGACCTACCAATAAGTGCCCAGATACTCCGCAACGCAGGCGGCCGAAGCTTTGGCGTAGGTTCCGCGACGGCTGACCACTGATCCCGTCAGGCGGCTCAGCGCGAGGGTCATCTCGGCGGCTTTGGCCGCGACTGCGATGCCGTTGAGCACCGGTGCTGCATCGATGAGGAAAGGCCGCTCGCGCGAAAAAAGCAGCATCGGCAGGCCGCCCGCAGGGATAATCACCTCGGCGCCGGCGGCGACGAGCGGCCGGACCTGCGCGACGAAATCGGCGCGAACCTTGGCGTAGCTGGCATCGTCGGTGAACGCGCGCATGAAGCCGGGCAGGTCGATCTGGATCGCACGCACGCCGACCACGCGCTGATCGAAGCAATGCGCCGCGATCTGGCGCTGATGCCAATCGATGAAAACCGGGTCGATCGTCACCAAGCCAAGCCTACCGGCCATGCTCAACGCCGCGAGCATGCTGGCTTCGCCAAGGCCGATGACGGGAATGTCCACCGCACCGCGGATTTGCAGGAGGCCCGGCTCCTGGAAGTGGCCGATAACGAAGGCATCATATCCTGCGCGTTCGGCTTGCAACGCGTTGCGGATCGTTTGCGCCGCGCAGCGAAATTCCGTCAGTGGATGAAAATGCCGGTCGGGCGGATCGAGCCCATGAACCTCGAATTTCACGGCGGCGCTGGCCGCCCCGTCGAGATACGCCTGCAACCGTTCGATGTACGGTTTCTGCTCGGTCGGATGGACAAAGCTCTGATACCAGATGCGGGCGGGACGGGGCGGCTCGCTCATGAAAGATCCTCGTACGATTTTTCAGCATGATGTTGTCGCACCGAGCGCCGGGAGCGTGCAATAGCGCGACCGTGTTGCAGCAGGCCGTGTCGAACCGATACAAGAAAGCGTGATGGATGATATTTATTTTGAAGACGTGGTCGTCGGCGCCGTGCTTCACGCCGGGCCCTATGTGATTCCCGAACAGGAGATGATGACATTCGCCGCGGCGTGGGACCCGATGCCGATGCACACCGACAAGGCTTACGCCGCCAAGCACGGCGGGCTGACAGCGCCGGGGACCTATCTGTTGGCGGTCAAGCTCAAGCTTGTCCATGCGTTGCCGTTACAGCGAACGGTCATTGCCTCGGTCGGTTACGATGAAGTGCGCTTTCATCGGCCGGTTCATCCGGGCGAGTCCGTGAGGCTTGCTCTCGAATGGACCGACAAGAGGCGATCGAAATCAAAGCCCGACAGAGGAATCGTGACGGGGCGCTATTCGCTGATCGACGCCACGGGCGAGGCGGTGCTCTCGCATCTGGACACGGTTCTGATGTTGGTGCGGAATCCTAGCGCCTGAAACAGGCTTGATCACTTCGGTTCCACGAGGTGGGTCGCCATCGCGTAGTGCCTGTTCGGACCGCTGAATTTCGGAAAGGCCCGAAAGTCAGCGCGCATTTCATGGCGGACCGGGGAATTGAGCGCGCGCGTCAACGCTTCGGCGCTGTCGAATGCAACTTTGTTGCGTTGCATGAAATGCACGCGCGTCCACGGCAAGGCGCTGACCCAATCGATCCGGGTGTAGACTTCGAGCTCGCGAATTTCTGGAAACATCGCCATGTGGCGGGTGTGGTTCTCGAGATAGTGGCGGTGCCAAGCATTCAGATCTTCGGCCTCGCCTTCATAGGTTACAAGATAGGTACAATATGGCTGTCCCGGCGCCGTCTTGGGCGTTGGCTCCGGCACCGCGAATCGACGCACCAGCATCGCCTGCTGCGTCACGTCGGCGGCGCTCAATGCCGGAAATTTGTCCGGCGACGTCAGGCTGACGAGATGACCGGTCCCTGACAACGCCGCTTCGAGCTGATCGAGTTGCGTGAAATAGAGCTGCAAGACCAGGGACGGCGGCGCACCATCCTTCACATAAGGATCGCTGGCGCTCGACGCGGTGTGAACCAGGGCGATCGTGAGCCCGGGGGTGGCACGTAGATGCGATTGGAGCTTCGCCGACTCTTCTGCTGCCGGCTCGGTACGATATCGGAAGGTCAGAAAAAGACAGGTGTCCATCACGGCTGTTCTATGCGGCTTGGGTGCGGATGCAATATAAACCGAACATCACACGGTCACGCTCGCCATCGAGAACGCCGCCACCCGGAGGAAAAGCGTGGAATTGAGGCAGGTCGCGTTGGAGGACAAATATACCCTCCAATCCGGGCGCATCTATCTGTCGGGGATTCAGGCTCTGGTGCGCCTGCCGTTGATGCAGCGCCAGCGCGACCGCGCGGCGGGTCTGAATACGGCAGGCTTTATTTCAGGCTATCGCGGCTCGCCGCTCGGCGGCTACGACAATGCATTATGGCAGGCGCAACGCCTGCTCGACCAACACGACATTCGCTTCCAGCCCGGACTTAACGAGGACCTTGCCGCGACCGCGGTTTGGGGTAGCCAGCAGGTCGGGCTGTTTCCCGGCGCCAAATTCGATGGCGTATTCGGCATCTGGTACGGCAAGGGCCCCGGCGTCGATCGTTCGCTTGACGTACTACGGCATGCCAACTGGGCGGGGACATCGCCGCGTGGCGGGGTATTGGCGATCGCCGGCGATGATCACGGCGCTCAGTCCACTACCACGGCCTATCAATGCGAGCAGGTCTTCGAGGCGGCAATGATGCCGGTCCTTAACCCGGCAACCGTTCAGGATTATCTCGATTTTGGTCTGTTCGGTTTTGCGCTGTCGCGATTTTCGGGATGCTGGATTGGCTTTAAGGCCACCAGTGAGGCTGTCGACAGTTCGGCGTCGCTCGACGCCGATCCGCAGCGCGTGCCGATCGTGCTGCCGCGCGACTTCGAAATGCCGCCGGGCGGCGTCCACATCCGCTGGCCGCGGGCCGGGATGGACTACGGTCTCGAGCAGGAGCGCCGGCTGTTTGGACCGAAGCTCGCGGCGGTTCGCGCCTTCGCGCACGCCAACGCGATCGACCGCATCGTGATCGATTCGCCCCAGCCGCGTTTGGGTATCATTGCGACCGGCAAGGGCTATCTCGATCTGCGGCAGGCAATGGTTGATCTCGGCATGACCGACGAGATGGCCGCCGCACTCGGCATCCGTATCTACAAAGTCGGCCTCAGCTGGCCGCTCGAACCGGACGGCGCGTCGCGATTCTCGGAAGGGCTCAAAGAGGTTCTCGTCGTCGAGGAGAAGCGCGGCTTTGTCGAAGGCCAGCTCATGCGCCTTCTGTACAATATGGATGCTGCTCGCCGGCCAAGCGTCGTCGGCAAATTCGACGATACCGGCGCGGCGCTCATTCCCAGTATCGGCGAGTTGACGCCAACCATTGTGGCGAGGGCCCTGGTCTCGCGCTTGAAGCGGCTTGGCGCCGGGCCGCAATTCGACGAACGCCTGGTGCGGCTTGAAGCATTCGAGCGTCCGCTCGCGGCACCGGCACCGAAAATCGTGCGGACGCCATTTTTTTGCTCAGGCTGTCCGCACAACAGATCGACGCGCTTGCCCGCAGGCAGCCGCGCCATGGCCGGCATCGGCTGTCACAGCATGGCGCTGTTCATGCCCGGCCGCGAAACCGCGACGACCACGCAAATGGGCGGAGAAGGCGTCAACTGGATCGGGCAGGCGCCATTCACCGCCGAGACTCATGTCTTCCAGAATTTGGGCGACGGCACTTATTCGCATTCCGGTCTGCTCGCGATCCGCGCCGCAGCGGCAGCGGGTGTCAACATCACCTACAAGATCCTCTACAACGACGCGGTGGCGATGACCGGCGGCCAGCCGATTGAGGGCTCGCTCACCGTCCCGCAGATCGCGCAACAGGTTCTGGCGGAAGGCGCGCGCAAAATCGTCATCGTCAGCGACGAGCCCGACAAATATCCGGCAAATGCTGGATTCCCGAAAGCGACCGAGATCCGCCACCGCGATGATCTTGACGCGGTTCAGCGCGAGCTGCGCGAGATGCCCGGGCTCACGGTACTGATTTACGACCAGACCTGCGCGGCAGAAAAACGTCGCCGCCGCAAGCGCGGGCTATATCCTGATCCGCCCAAGCGCGTTTTCATCAATGATGCCGTGTGCGAGGGCTGCGGCGACTGCTCGGACAAGTCAAATTGCATCGCGGTGCAGCCGATCGAGACGGCGCTGGGCCGCAAGCGGCGGATCGACCAATCGAGCTGCAACAAGGATTTTTCCTGCCTGAAAGGTTTTTGCCCGAGCTTCGTCACCGTGCACGGCGGCGGTTTGCGCAAGGCGAGCGAGCCGGACGCCGCCGAAGCGGCGTTCGCGCCCCTGGCTGAGCCGACGCCTCAGGCGCTCGATCGGCCTTACGGCATTCTCATCACTGGGATCGGCGGTACCGGCGTCGTCACGCTCGGTGCTCTCCTCGGTATGGCGGCGCATCTCGAAGGCAAGGCCGTCACCGTGCTCGACATCACGGGGCTCGCCCAGAAGAACGGCGCGGTAACGAGCCACATCCGGCTGGCGCAGCGACCTGATGATCTTCACGCCGTGCGGATTGCGGCAGGCGGCGCCGATCTCCTCCTCGCCTGCGATATCGTTGTGGCGGCGACGCCGGCCGCGCTTGCGCGCGTCCAGAGCGGCGTTACCAAGGCCGTAATCAACAGCCACGTGCAGCCGACGCCTTCCTTCATCTTCAACCCCGATGTCGATTTCGAGGCTTCCGCGATGTGGCACGCGCTCAAGTCTGCGACCGGCGAGGGCGGTTTCGATACCGTCGACGCTACCGGCCTTGCAGCAGCGCTGATGGGCGATTCCGTTGCCGCAAACCTGCTTATGCTTGGCTATGCGGTCCAGAAAGGTCTTTTGCCGCTGAGCTTGGCGGCGCTCGAACGCGCCATCGAACTCAACGGCGTCGCGGTCGAGGCGAATAAGAAGGCCTTTACCTGGGGCCGCCGCGCCGCCTGCGAAGGCACGACGGTTAGCGCACTCCTGCGCGCCGCTGGCGATGACAGCTCTGCCGAACCGCAGGGCCTCGATGCTCTCGTCGAGCATCGCGTCGGCTTTCTCACCAAGTATCAAAGCACGGCCTATGCGAGGCGCTATCGGAAAGCCGTTGCCGCGGTCAAGGACGCCGAAGCGACCCGGGCGCGCGGTTATTCGGGCTTGGCGGACGCGGTCGCACGAAACCTTTTCTTACTGATGGCCTACAAAGACGAATACGAGGTGGCGCGTCTTTACGCCGATGGCGCGTTCCGCAAGAAGCTGGAGCGGCAGTTCGACGGCGATTACACCCTCGAATATCACCTGGCGCCGCCGTTCATCGCCCCGCGCGATCCAAAGACGGGCGAGCCACGCAAGCGTGCTTTCGGTCCCTGGATTCTTGGGGCGTTCAAGATTCTGGCGTCGCTGCGCCGGTTGCGCGGGACGCCTCTCGATGTTTTCGGCTACACCG
>DATJYT010000165.1:0-10417 GCA_035499475.1 Xanthobacteraceae bacterium
CGCCGGTCCGGTGGTTGCGGCGGCGGTCATTCTCGACCCGGACAATGTTCCACGCGGCCTCGACGATTCGAAAAAACTCACACCGGAACGGCGCGAGGTGCTCTACGAGCGCATCTGCGCGCGGGCGCAGGTCGCAGTGGCCATGGCGCCGCCGGCGCGGATCGATCGCGACAACATTCTGCGCGCATCGCTGTGGGCGCTGGCGCGCGCAGTCGTCGCCTTGCCGGTCAAACCGCGCCTCGTCTTCGTTGACGGCCGCGACCGCATCGATGCCGGCTGCGACTGCGAGGCCGTGATCGGCGGCGACGCTTTGGTCGCTTCGATCGCCGCCGCCTCCATCGTCGCCAAGGTGACGCGCGACCGCCTGATGGGCTGTCTCGGCGCGGCGCATCCCGGCTACGGCTTCGAGCGCCACATGGGCTATAGCGTGCCCGAGCACTTCGCGGCCCTCGACCGGCTCGGCCCGACGGTCCATCACCGCCGTTCGTTCTCGCCGGTGGCGAGCGCACTCGGCCTGGTGACCGAAGAGAACGAGGCAATCGTCACCGACATATTGCCTCTCTAGTCCGCGCGCCCTATAGGGCACGCCGTTGAGGCACGGCCTTCCATGGCCGACCATGGCGTGCGCGGCCCGATGTTCTACGTTCCCCTCTATATGGAAGCGCTGCGGTCGCGGCCGTTGCTGGTGTTTTGGCTGGCGGCGCTGGCGCAGGCGCTGATCTGGGTCGCGGTGCCGACGGCGTTCTATGCGGGACCGCCGGGCGACCTGCCGCAACTGCTTGCCATCGGCCACGAATTCCAAATGCACGGCCATGTCGGCCCTCCGCTCGCCTACTGGCTCGCGGAAATCGCTTTCCGCATCGCGGGTCTCTTTGGTGTCTACGCGCTTTCGCAGATCTGCGTGGTGGTGACCTATTGGTGCGCCTTCAGGCTCGGCAGCGCGATTGTCGGCCCGACGCATGCCGCCATGGCGGTGCTGCTCATGGTCGGCATTTCGCTGTTCACTGTGCCGACGCCGGACTTCGGTCCGCCGGTGCTGACGATGGCGTTGTGGGCTGTGGTGCTGCTCAGCTATTGGCGTGCCGTCATGCAGAAGCGGCGCTGGTCGTGGTACGCGCTCGGCGTCGCGGCGGCGTTGATTCTTCTCAGCACCGATGCCGCTCTGATCCTGCTCGGGACGCTTGGACTCTACACCGGCGTGACCGAACGCGGGCGCGCCGCGCTCGCTGCCATCGACCCGTGGATCGTGGCGGCGCTGCTGGTGGTCTGCCTGTTCCTGCATCTCTTATGGCTCGAAGGACTTGGCGACACGCTGACGCCGACGCTGGAGCGGTTGCGTGACGCCAACGCTTCCAGCCAGAACATGTCGAGCTGGTTGCGGCTTCTCACCGCGCTGGCGCTGGCCCATGCCGGGCTCGCGATCCTCGTCGTCCTGGCCAGCGGCTGGCCGCGAATCGCCAGCGGCCCGGCGCCGGCCATCGTGCGGCTGCCGGTCGATCCGGTCGCCGTGACCTTCGTGAAGGTCTTCGCCCTGGTGCCGGCCTTGCTGGCGACGATCGTCGCGGTCCTGACCGGACGTTCGTCGCCGATCGGGGGCTCGGCGCCGCTCGTTGTGCTTTCCGGGCTCGCGGTGATCGTGATCATTGGCGACAGCATCGTGCTCTTTCATCAGCGCATCCTGGGTTACGCCTGGGCCGGTCTTCTCGTCGTGCCTGCGGCATTCGTGCCGGCCGTGATGCTGCTGCTGCCATGGACGACCGGAACCGATCTTAGGGTCGAGCAGCCGGCGGCGGCGATGGGCCGGTTCTTTGCCGACAGCTTCGAGCGGCGGACCGGCCGCCCGCTGGCCATCGTCGCCGGCGACGTCCGCACCGCCGCGCTGATCGCGCTCGCGGCGCCGAGCCGGCCGAGCGTCTATTTCGACGCCAACCCCGAAAGCTCGCCGTGGCTGACGCCGGACGATATCCGGCGCAAGGGAGCGGTCGTCGTCTGGCCCACCGCCAATACGTCGCCGGACCCGCCGCCCGCCATCAAAGCGCGTTTCCCCGATCTTATTCCGGAAGTGCCGCGCACGTTCGAGCGGCCGGTGCAGGGCCGGATGCCGGTGCTGCGCATCGGCTGGGGCGTGATCAGGCCTGGCAGTGTCGCCGCGGCCGCGCTGCCTTATTGATGCTTGCCCGCACAGGAGCGATGCGATGAACGCCAATGCGCTTTCGTCATGGCAGTTTTGGGCGGTGTTGTCGGCGGTGTTCGCGGCGTTGACCGCGATTTTCGCCAAGGTCGGCGTCGAGAACGTGAACTCCGACCTGGCGACATTCATCCGCACCATTGTGGTCGTTTGCGTGCTCGGGCTGATCGTCTACGCGACGCGGCAGTTTCAGAGCCCGGCCGAAATCTCCGGCCGCACTTATTTGTTTCTGCTGCTGTCGGGCCTGGGCACCGGCGCTTCGTGGCTGTGCTATTTTCGCGCGCTGAAGCTCGGCAACGCGGCGCAAGTCGCGCCTATCGACAAGCTCAGCGTCGTTCTCGTTGCCATATTCGGTGTGCTGTTTCTGGGTGAAAAGCTTTCGACGGTGAACTGGCTCGGCGTCGCATTGGTCGCGGGCGGCGCAATTCTGGTGGCGATACGCTGACGAGCGTCGGCGCTCAACCGACGAGCGCTTTCTTGATCGCCAGAAAATCCCTCCAGGCAAATCGCTTCTGCAGCGGGCTGCGCAACAGGAAGGCGGGATGAAACGTCGCCATGGCGCGAATTTCGCGTGAGCCGGTATCGAATTTCATCCAGCGCCCGCGCGTCCTGGTGATGCCTTCCTTGGTGCCGAGCAGCGTCTGCGTCGAGGGCTGTCCGAGGCATACCAGGACGTCGGGGTTCGCGAGTTCGATCTGGCGGCGGATGAAGGGCAGGCAGATCGCCGTTTCCTGCGGCGTCGGTGTGCGGTTGCCGGGCGGACGCCAGGGCACGACATTGGCGATGTAGGTGCTGGTGCGATCAAGCCCGATCGCCCCCATCATGCGATCGAGCAGCTTGCCGGAGCGCCCGACGAAAGGTTTGCCGGTCATGTCCTCTTCGTAGCCGGGCGCTTCGCCGACGAACATGATCTGGCCTTCGGGATTGCCGTCGGCGAAGACGAGTTGTGTCGCCGTGGCCCGCAACGGGCAACCTTCGAAGCCCTCCAGCAAGGCGCGCAATTCGTCGAGCGTCGCGGCGTTCCTAGCCGCCTCGCGCGCCGCCATGATCGCGGCTTCGGGGGGTAGCGGCGCGGCTGATTGATAAAAGGTCCTGGCCGGCGCTTTGCGCTGCGGGGGCGATGACGGCTTTGCGGCGACCGGCGGCGCGGGCGCAAGCGGCTCGTCGGCCATGCGATCGACGGGCTCCTCGCCGAGGAGCGCATCGACGCCGGCGTCGAGATAAAAGGCGAGCAACTCGCGCGCTTCTCTGGGCCCGGTAATCATCGGGGGCATTGAAAGCACGACTGACGGTTTTGGCGCAACATGCTGCGATCCAAGATTGTCACCGCACGCAAATCGTGAAAGATCATCGCGAGCCGGGCGAATTGCGGAGTTTTCCATGAACACCAAGGAACTTCCCGCCCGCGAGGCCATGGAGTTCGACGTGGTCATCGTCGGCGCCGGGCCAGCGGGGCTCGCCGCCGCGATCCGGCTCAAGCAGCTCGCTCCGGAAAAATCCGTCGTGGTGGTCGAAAAGGGCTCTGAGGTCGGGGCACACATCCTTTCGGGCGCCGTCATCGATCCGATCGGGCTCGACCGCTTGATCCCGCAGTGGCGCAACGAGGACACGCCGATCAAGACGGCGGTGACTGCCGACCATTTCTACACGCTCGGTCCGTCCGGCGCTTTGCGGCTGCCGAATGTCCTGCTGCCGCCGCTGATGAGCAATCACGGCAACTACATCGTCTCGCTCGGCGAGGTGTGCCGTTATCTGGCGCGCAAGGCGGAGGCGCTGGGCGTCGAAATCTATCCGGGCTTCGCCGCCGCCGAAGTGTTGTATGACAACGACGCTGTCGCCGGCATCGCGACCGGCGACATGGGCATCGGCAAGGACGGCGAGCCGAAGGCGAGCTTCACCCGCGGTATGGAACTGCGTGGCAAATACACCTTGTTCGCCGAGGGCGCGCGCGGCAGCCTTTCCAAAATCCTGATCCAACACTTCAATCTCGCGCAAGGCCGCGAGCCGCAAAAGTACGGCATCGGCCTCAAGGAGCTATGGCAGGTGGCGCCGGCGAAGCATCGGCGGGGTCTGGTCCAGCACACAATGGGCTGGCCGCTCGACAATGGAACCGGCGGCGGCTCGTTTCTCTATCACTTCGACGACAATCTGGTCGCGGTCGGCTTCGTCGTCCATCTCAACTATGCGAATCCGTATCTCTCGCCGTTCGAGGAGTTCCAGCGCTTCAAGACGCATCCGCTCGTCCGCGACACGTTCGCCGGCGGCAAGCGGATCTGTTATGGCGCGCGCGCCATCACCGAAGGCGGCTGGCAATCGGTGCCGCGGCTGTCGTTTCCAGGCGGCGCGCTGATCGGTTGCGCGGCGGGCTTCGTCAACGTGCCGCGCATCAAGGGCAGCCACAACGCCATGCTGTCCGGAATGCTGGCGGCCGAGCACGTCGCCGCGGCGCTGGAGCAGGGCCGCGCCAACGATGAGCTTTCGGGCTATGAGGCGGCGTGGCGTTCATCGCCGATCGGCAGCGACCTTTGGCGCGTGCGCAACGCCAAGCCGCTATGGTCGAAGCTCGGCACGCTTGCCGGCATCGCGCTCGGCGGGATCGATATGTGGACCAACACGTTCGGCTTCTCCGTCTTGGGCACGTTACGGCACGGCAAGCCTGATTTCGCGGCGCTCAAGCCCGCGGCGCAGTGCAAGCGCATCGCCTACCAGAAGCCCGACGGCAAGCTCACCTTCGATCGGCTCTCCTCGGTCTATCTTTCCAACACCAATCACGAGGAAGACCAGCCGGTGCATCTCCTGGTGCGCGACGCGGCCCTGCAAAAGTCATCCGAGCACGATGTCTATGCCGGGCCTTCGGCGCGCTACTGTCCGGCCGGCGTCTACGAATGGGTCGAGGAGGCCGGCGCGGCGCGCTTTGTCATCAACGCGCAAAATTGCGTCCATTGCAAAACCTGCGACATCAAAGACCCGAACCAGAACATCACCTGGGTGGCGCCTGAAGGCGGCGGCGGGCCGAACTATCCGAATATGTGACAGCCGGTCGATATCAAACGTGCCGCGGGCGGGTCGAACACAACATCGCGATCCGTGCTGCCGCGATTTCGCCGCCGTTCAGGCCTAAGTCGTCCCATCCTTGCGGGGGCGGTGCAAAAGGGCCATTCTCGCGCACGCATGGGTATGCGGCGCCTGATTCCCTTTACGCCCATCCAGTTCGCCAATGGAGCCATCGTGACTTATTCGCTGCTGTCCTGGCATGCTGCCGCCATTGGCGCTGCCGTAGCCATGAGCCTGCCTTCCGCGCTCGCTGCCCAAGCGCCGACGCCGCAGGAAATCACGCATTTCACCTCCGCCGGCAGTTATCTGGCGGCGCGCCACGCCGGCGCCGAGCGCGATGCAGCCGCTGCTGCAGCCTATTACATGAACGTTCTCAAGGCCGATCCGCACAATGCCGATCTTTTGAGCCGCACGTTCCTTTCGGTCGTCACCGAGGGCAATATTGACGAGGCCGCCAAACTCGCCGACCGGGTGCTGCAGGCCGACAAGACCGACCGCATCGCGCGGCTGGTGATCGGCGTGCGTGCGCTCAAGCAAAAAGAATACGGAGCGGCCCGGCAGAACTTTGCCCAATCGGTGCGCGGTCCGGTGACGGATTTGGCGGCGGCGATGCTGTCGGCCTGGGCGCTCGCCGGCTCGGGCGATACCAAGACGGCCGTTGACACCCTCGACAAGCTGACGGGTCCGGACTGGTACGGCATCTTCAAGGACATGCATGCCGGGCTGATCCTCGATCTCGCCAACAAAAAGCAAGATGCCGGCAAACGCCTGGAGCGCGCCTACAAGGCGGATGCTACGGCGCTGCGTACGGTGCAGGCCTATGGCCACTATCTGTCGCGCAACGGCGGCAAGGACGACGCGCTGAAAGTCTACAAGGACTTCGACAAGGCGCTGCCGAACCATCCGCTGATCGCGCAGGATATGAAGGCGCTCTCGGATGGCGACAAGCTGCCGCCGCTCGTCGAGTCGCCGCAGGCCGGCGCCGCCGAGGCGCTCTACGGCTTGGGCGCTTCGATCGGCCGCCGCGGCGGCGAAGATTTGGCGCTCGTGTATTTACAGCTCGCGCTCTATCTGCAGCCGTCACATGCTCTGGCGCTGCTGTCGCTGGCCGATCTCTACGAGTCGCTGAAGAAGCCCGATCTCGCGATTCAAGTCTACGAGCGCGTCCCGTCAAGCTCGCCGCTGTTCCGCAACGCGGAGATTCAACTCGCCGACGATCTCGACCAGCTCGACCGCACCGACGAAGCCAAGAAGCGGCTCGAACACGTCATCTCGGAACATCCCAAGGATACCGAAGCGATCCTTTCCCTCGGCAACATTCAGCGCGCCCGCAAGGATTTTGCCGATTGCGCCAATACCTATGGCAAGGCGATCGATACGTTGCCGACGCCCGAGAAGTCGAACTGGGTAATGTTCTACTTCCGCGGCGTCTGTTACGAGCGCTCACATCAGTGGCCGAGCGCCGAAGCCGACATGAAGAAGGCGCTGGAACTCTATCCCGATCAGCCGTTGGTGCTGAACTATCTCGGCTACTCCTGGGTCGACCAGGGCGTCCATCTCGACGAAGGCATGGACATGATCCGCCGCGCGGTGGAACAGCGCCCGGATGACGGCTACATCGTCGATTCGCTCGGCTGGGCCTATTTCCGCACCGGCAACTACGACGAGGCGGTGAAGAACCTCGAGCGCGCTGTGGAGCTCAAGCCCGACGATCCGACGATCAACGATCATCTGGGGGACGCCTATTGGCGCGTCGGGCGCAAGCTCGAGGCGCATTTCCAGTGGTCGCACGCCAAGGACCTCAATCCGGACAAGGAAGACCTGCCCAAGATCGAAGCAAAGTTGAAGGACGGGCTTCCTGACGACACGTCATCGGCCGCCGACGCCGACAAAGCGAAGAAGGGCGGCAACGGGGGGTGACGGGTGACCACGCCCGAGGCCCTCGTTGAAATTGCGCCGGCGAAGGTCAATCTGACCCTGAGGGTGTTGAGCCGCCGCAGCGACGGCTATCACGACCTTGAAAGCCTGGTGGCATTCGCCGACTGTGGCGAACGCCTGTCGTTTTCTCCCGGTGTCGAGCTCTCGCTGACGGTGGGCGGCCCGACTGCAACGCAAGCGGGGCCGATCAACGACAACCTTGTCATCAGGGCGGCGCGCGCGCTCGCCGGACGAATCCCCGATGTCCGTCTGGGCGCGTTCCATCTCAATAAGCAGTTGCCGGCCGCTGCCGGCCTCGGTGGCGGCTCGTCCGATGCGGCGGCGGCGCTGCGCCTGTTGGTGCGGGCGAACAGCCTTGCGGCCGACGACCCTCGCCTGCTCGCCGCGGCGCGCGCCGTCGGCTCCGATGTGCCGGTGTGCCTTGATCCACGCACACGCTTGATGCGCGGCGTCGGCGAGGTGCTTTCGCCGCCGATCGCGCTGCCGCCGCTGCCGGCGGTTCTGGTCAATCCGGGCGTCGCGCTTGCCACCAAGGCGGTGTTTGCAAAGTGGACGCCGAACCCGGCCTATTCGGTCCCGCTCGCTCCGGCGACGATCGCGAAAGCCGCGAGCTTCGAGGCCTGTGTCGAACTCCTCAAGACGCAGTCCAACGATCTCGAAGCGCCGGCGCGCGCGCTGGCGCCGGTGATCGCCAATCTGCTCGGGGTGTTGCGCGGATTGCCGGGGTGCAGGCTTGCGCGCATGTCGGGTTCGGGATCAACCTGCTACGCGCTGTTTGCAGCCGCTGCCGAGGCAGCGGAAGCGGCCCGCGGCCTCGCCGAGCAGTATCACCATTGGTGGGTGCGGGCCTGCGTGCTCGGCAAGGCCGGCTAATGCGTTCGCGCGATGCAGAAATCGACCGTCTCGGCCAGCGCTGATTTCATCCGCGAGTCGGGAAACAGCGCCAGCGCGTCGCGGGCGATCGAGCCGTAGTGTTGCGCGCGGCCGAGCGTGTCTTCGAGCGCGCGGTGCTTTGCCATCAGGCCGATGGCATGTTCGAGGTCGGCGTCGTTGGCCTCGCCGCGCTCCAGCGTGCGCCGCCAGAACTCGCGTTCGGCGTCCGAGCCGCGCCGGAACGCGAGCACCACCGGAAGCGTGATCTTACCCTCGCGGAAGTCGTCGCCGATATTCTTGCCGAGCTTCGCCGCCGCGCCGCCGTAGTCGAGCACGTCGTCGACGAGCTGGAACGTAATGCCGAGATTCATGCCGAATGACCGGCAGGCCGCCTGTTCGTCGCGCTTTCGCGCCGACAGCACCGGTCCCACTTCGCATGCGGCCGCGAACAGCTCCGCGGTCTTGGCGCGGATCACCGCGATATATTCGTCCTCGGTGGTGGCGGTGTTTTTGGCCGCGGCGAGCTGCATGACCTCGCCTTCGGCGATCACTGCGGCGGCCGAGGACAGAATCTCCAGCGCCTTGAGGCTGCCGACCTCGACCATCATCTTGAAAGCCTGGCCGAGCAGGAAATCTCCCACCAGCACGCTCGCCTCGTTGCCCCATAGCATGCGCGCCGCAAGCCGGCCGCGCCGCAGCTCGCTCTCGTCGACCACGTCGTCGTGAAGGAGCGTCGCGGTGTGCATGAATTCGACCGCGGCCGCGAGCTTGATGTGGCCGTCGCCCGCGTAGTTGGTAAGCCGCGCCAAAGCCAGCGTCAGGATCGGCCGCAGCCGCTTGCCGCCCGAATTGATCAGGTGGTTGGCGACCTCCGGGATCATCGTCACTTCGGAGCCGGTCCGGGAAATGATCGTGCCGTTGACGCGTTCCATATCGGCGGCGACCAGCCCGACCAGGGGCTCGATCGAGGGTTCGCCGGGACTTTCAAAGGGGACGACAACGGCCACGCAAGCTTCTCCACAGAGGACGTAAGACGATAGAAACGCTATGGTGAGGCGGCAAGTACGTGGGCCAATATAACGACTATTGGCTATTGCGCCGAATCACATGCGTGTTGGGCGTGGGCGGTCAGCCGGTAACGGCCTTGTCACCCGGCTTGGCGACGGTGAGGGGCGATGTCAAGCAAACGCATTGCCGAAAACGTGACGCGTGGCCGCTTCGACGTGGCAGTCCTGGTGCCATGCTATAATGAAGAACGGGCGATCGCGAGCGTGGTGGCCGGCTTCCGGGCGGCGCTGCCGGAGGCGAGCGTCTACGTCTACGATAACAATTCGACCGACAAAACCGCCGAGGCCGCGCGCGGCGCCGGCGCTGTAGTTCGCCGCGAGACCCATCAGGGCAAGGGCCACGTGGTGCGGCGCATGTTCAACGACATCGAGGCCGACATCTACGTGCTGGTCGACGGCGACGCCACCTATGACGCGCCGAGCGTGCTGGCGATGATCGCCAAGCTGATCGACGACCGGCTCGACATGGTCGTGGCTGCGCGCATCGAGCGCGACGAGGCGGCCTACCGTGCCGGCCATCGCGCCGGCAACGCCATGCTCACGGGCTTTGTGACGCACATTTTCGGCCGCGCCTTCACTGATATCCTTTCCGGATATCGGGTATTCTCGCGGCGCTTCGTCAAATCCTTTCCCATTCTTTCGGGCGGTTTCGAGATCGAGACGGAATTGACCGTCCATGCGCTCGAGCTTGAACTGCCGGTGGGCGAGGTTCCAACGCCGTACTCGCCGCGGCCGACCGGATCAGCCTCGAAGCTCAGCACATGGCGCGACGGCTTCCGTATTCTCTGGACGGTGCTGAAGCTCTACCGTGCTGAGCGGCCGCTCTCGCTGTTCGGCGCATTCGGCGTTGCCCTGGCGCTCGCGTCGATCGGCCTCGCGATTCCGATTTTCATCACGTATTTCCAGGAGGGGATCGTGCCGCGCCTGCCCACGGCGGTGCTGTCCACCGGGCTGATGCTGCTGGCCTTTCTTGCTATTGCATGCGGGCTGATACTCGATACCGTCACGCGTGGGCGCCGCGAGGCGAAGCTCATTGCTTATTTGGGACTGCGCGCTCCCGGCGAGGAACGAAGGCGGGGCTGACTGACGTGCGCGAACTGGTGCGGACCAATGATGCCGTGCTGATTTCGGCGATCGAGGCGCTGCTCGACAGCGCCGACATTGCGCATCTGGTCGTCGATCAGAACATGAGCGTGCTGGAGGGATCGATCGGCATTTTTCCGCGGCGCATTCTCGTCGACGAGGATGAGCTTGACACGGCGCGGCAACTGCTCGCCGACGCGGGCTTCGCCGGCGA
>DATJYT010000166.1:0-3644 GCA_035499475.1 Xanthobacteraceae bacterium
CGCAAAGCCTCGTGCCGCCGCCGGATGACGCAAAAAGTATGGGGAGGACCGATGAGGAAGCACTTCGCTTGTTGTGCAGTGACGGCCTTGGTCTGCCTGTCGGCGGCCACGGCGCAAGCGGCGCCATCACAACGGGATGACGCTTGCACCAGCCTCGTCCCGGCCGCGATGGGCGGGCCGATGCTCAAGAATAAGAACAAGATCGTGCTGCGCTGGCTGTCGACGTCGAATTACGAGCTCGCATTCCGCGGCCGCGTCTACCTGCTCGATACCTATTTCCTGCGCGGCCCGCGCAACCGGCCGACCGGCGTCGTGCCGGACCAGGTGCAAAGGACCGACGCGATCTTCATCGGTCACGCCCATTTCGATCACATTTCGGACGTGGCCCCGATCGCGCAGAAAACCAAGGCGCCCGTTTATGGCGCACCCATCACGATCGAGACCGCAATCAAACTGGGCGTGCCGCAGGACCAGACCCACGTCGTGGCCGGCGGCGAGACTGTGAAATTTCCGGGTTTCACGGTCGACGCGGCGCTGGCGCAGCATTCCTCGCTCAAGCGCGAGGTGCTCGACGAGATGGGCAAGATCTACGATCTGGACGCGCGCCCGCCGACTCCTGAAGAGGCCGCGGCCGAAAAGGCCATCATGGCGAAAGGCACGTTTGCGCCCGACGTGATCACCAAGGGCACTATCGCCTATGCCTTCACTTTCAACACCGGCTTCAAGATGCTTTGGCTCGACAGCGCCGGCCCGGTCACCGACGGTGACCGTGCGCTGGCGCAAAAACTCGGACCGGTCGATCTTGCGATCGTCGCGTATCAAGGCCATCCGGTCGCCGAGGTGCAGATCCCCTATACGCTCGATCTCGTGAAACTGTTCAGGCCGCGCATGTATATGCCGGCGCACCACGATGAGATATTCGGCACCTTTGTCGATCTCGGCACCGAGCCACTGTTCGAGGCGATTGAGGCAGCGCTGCCGGGCACCAGGACGGTCGCGCCGCTGCACCGGCGGCCGATCTGCCTCGACATAGCGAAAAAATGACGCGGGGCGTCTCGCCCCAGCCGAGCACAACGGAGGGAGAACGACATGCTGAAATTCCGGCGCCTGATCATCGCGGCATGCGCGCTGGTTGCGCTGTTGTGTCCGGCGCTTGCCACATCCGCCGGCGCCGCCGATCCGATCAAGGTCGGCTTCAGCATGGCGCTCACCGGCGCGGTCGCGCAGAACGGCAAGCAGCTCATCATCGCGCTCGAACTGTGGCGCGACGACGTCAATGCCAAGGGCGGACTGCTCGGCCGGCCGGTCGAGCTCGTCTATTACGACGACCAGAGCAACCCGTCGAACGTGCCGGGCATCTACACCAAGCTCATCACCGTCGACAAAGTCGATCTGCTGCTCGGGCCCTACGCGACCAACATGGCCGCGCCGGCGGTGCCGGTCCTCATGCAGCACAACATGATGACGGTGAGCATCCTGGCGATCGCGGTGAACCGGCATTTCAATTACGGGCGCTATTTCGACATGGTGCCGGTCGGGCCCGACGGCATGAAGTCCTTCTCGCAAGGCTTCTTCGAGCTCGCCGCCGCGCAGCAGCCCAAGCCGCAGACCGTCGCCATCATGGCGGCGGACGCGGAATTCTCGAAAACCTCGGCCGACGGCGCCAAGGAAAACGCCGCCGCCCAAGGCTTCAAGATCGTCTACGATCAGAGCTATCCGCCGAGCACGACCGACTATGCGCCGGTGGTGCGCGCGGTGCAGGCGGCCAATCCCGATATCGTGTTCGTCGCCGCCTATCCGCCGGACACCGTTGGCATCGTGCGCGCGGCGCAGGAGATCGGGCTCAAGCCGAAAATGTTCGGCGGCACCATGATCGGGTTGCTGATCACGCCGATCAAAATGCAACTCGGCCCGCTGCTCGACGGCGTCGTCATCATGCAGAGCTTCGTGCCGGCGCCGACCTTCAATTTCCCCGGCGTCGCCGATGTGCTCAAGCGCTATCGCGAAAAAGCCGCCGGCGAGAAGATCGATCCGTTCGGCTACGGCTTCGTGCCGTTCGGCTATGCGGCCGGGCAGGTGCTCGCGCAGGCGGTCGAAGGCGCCGAGAGCCTCGATCAAGGCAAGCTCGCCGACTACACCCACAGCCACATGTTCCATACCGTAGTCGGCGACATTACCTACGACAAAGCCGGCGAATGGGCGAAGCCGCGCAACGTCTTTACCCAGTTCCAGAACGTCGCCGCCAATAATATCGAGCAGTTCAGCAACGGCTCCGTCGAGCCGATCCTGTGGCCGCCCGAATTCAAGACCGGAAAGATGATCTATCCGTATGCGGACGCGAAAAAGTGACGGGCCAGCCTCCAACGCTGCCAACATTACAAAGGCGCTGGATTGCTTCGCGGAGCCTGTCATCGGGACGCGCGACTTCGCGCGGTCCCGTTGGCTCGCAATGACGTAAAGGAAGGATGGCGCATGAAATCCGCGTGGCTGTTGTCGGCCGGGCTCGCGCTCGCGCCCATTGCGATCGGCGTCTCGGCGCAAACCATGGACTTCGGCAAGATCGAGATCATCACCGATCAGTTGGCGCCAAATCTTTACGCGCTGTCGGGCTCGTCCGGCGTTGATCCGTCCCATGACGACGCGGCAGGCGGCAGGATCGGCGTGCTTGTCGGCCCAGACGGCATCCTCATGGTCGACGCGCAATATGCGCAGCTCACCGGCAAGGTCGTGACCGCGATCCGCAAGATCAGCGCCGCGCCGATCCGCTTTCTCGTCAACACCCACATTCATCGCGATCACACCGCGGGCAACGCCAACTTCGCCCGCATGGGCGCCGTGATCTTCGGGCGCGAAGAATTGCGCGACGGCATGGTGAAAATCTCGAAGTCGCCAAATGCCGCCGCCAATCCGTTGAGCGATCCGGCGGGCTTTCCGGTCGTCACCTACGGCATGGGGCCGCCGGTGAAGATTCACATCGACGGCGAGAGCGTCGATCTCGTTCCGGTGCGGGCGGCGCATACCGGCGGCGACACCATGATCCGGTTCGAGAACGCCGACGTGATCTTCATCGGCGATTTCTACCGCAACTACGGCTATCCGTTCATCGACATCGCCAACGGCGGCTCGCTCAAGGGCATGCTGGAAGCGCTCGATGTCACCATGAAGCTCGCCGGGCCGGACACCCGGCTCGTGCCCGGCCACGGCACCATCATCAAGCGCGACGACATCGTGCCTTACCGCGACAGGCTTTCGGCCATCGCCGGGAAAGTGCGTGAGCTCGTCGCCCAGGGCAAGACGCTCGATGAGGTACAGGCCGCGAAAGTCACCGCGGCCTACGATGCCAAGCTTGCCGGCGGCACCAGCGTCAGTTCCGAGCGCTTCGTCGCCGAGCTCTATCAGGAGCTGAAAGGACAATAGCCCCGGATCAGCGCGACGAAACCCGGCGGCCCGTGAGGCGCTTGCGCTTTGCCGCGGCCTTGTTTCGCCGCGCCGCGCGCGCCTTGCGTGCCGCCGCGAGCGCCCGTTGCTTGGCGCGCTTGCGGGCGCGCTTCTTGCGGCAGGCTGCGCAGCGGCAGCCACCGGCCTCGATGAAGTACTCAAAATACTGATCGCCGTAGTGATAGGTGATTTCCTCCTCGGGTTCG
>DATJYT010000167.1:0-5630 GCA_035499475.1 Xanthobacteraceae bacterium
CAAGGACAGCCAGATCATGCGGCTCGTCGGCACCACCAAGTCGACCATCCAGGCGATCCGCGACCGCACCCATTGGAATTCGGCGAGCCTGACGCCGCTCGATCCGGTGACGCTCGGCCTGTGCTCGCAGATCGATCTCGATATCGAAGTGCAGAAGGCGGCGAAGGAGAAGCCCGCCCCGGTCGAGAACCAGGGCGCAACGCTGCTGCCGGCCGCGGTGACGACGGCGCCGAAGCCGGAACCGGAGCCGCCCGAAGCCGGCAAGAAGCCCGCCGACGATCTCAACGTCGAGGCGGTGTTTGCCAAGCTCAAGCAGCTCGGCGGCAAGGGCGAGTAATCGATCCTCGTCCCCTGTTTCCGCCAAGATCGCCTGCACGGCCGTCGCCCACACTGGGCCAGATGATTGTATGTGCAAATTGTATGTGCAAATTGTATGCACATATGGTAAGTGACTGCATATGGATTTTGAATGGGACGAGCGCACGCGCGCGCGGATCATTGGGGATCGGGCGCTCGACTTGGCATCGGCCTATTTGTTTTTCGACGGGCGTCCGGCGATCCACCAGCCGACATCGCGCCACGGCGAAGAGCGGTGGAAAACGACCTCGAAGATCGACGGAGTTCCATTCACGGTCGTCTGGACTTGGCGTGGCGAAAGCATTCGCGTGATCTCAATGAGGCGAGCGCATGAGCAGGAAATCAGGAAATATCGTAAAGCGCACGGCGGCTGAGCTTCGTGCGATGGCAAAGCGCGGCGAGATCAAGACCAACTGGAAGGCGGCTGCGAAGAAGCCCCTGCCCTCGGGCCGCAATGCCGACGACGCCATGGAAGAGATCGACTGGCTGACGACGGAGCTGCCGAAGCCTCAGCGCAAGGGACATATGACGCTGCGGCTCGACTCCGACGTTCTCACCTGGTTCCGCGCGCAGGGAAAAGGCTATCAGTCGCGGATCAACTCAATTTTGCGAAGGTATTACGAGCAGCATGCGAAACGGGCGTAGCATATGCGTAGCCTGGATTGAGCGAAGAGAAATCCGGGACAGCTTGGTCGCCTAGTCTACTCGCTACTGCCCGACTCCCTTTCCCTTGAGCGCGCTCCCGATCTCATCCAGCACCGCCGGATCGTCGATCGTCGCCGGCATCTGCCAGCTTTCGCCGTCGGCGATTTTCTTGATGGTGCCGCGCAGGATTTTTCCCGAGCGGGTCTTCGGCAGCCGCGCCACGGTGATGGCGAGCTTGAACGCGGCGACCGGGCCGATCTTGTCCCGGACAAGCGCGATGCACTCTTTCTCGATCTCCGTCGGCGGCCGGTTGACGCCGGATTTGAGCACGATGAAGCCGCACGGCACTTCGCCCTTGAGCTCGTCCTTGACGCCGAGCACCGCGCATTCGGCGACATCGGGATGCGCGGCGAGCACCTCTTCCATGCCGCCGGTCGAGAGCCGGTGGCCGGCGACGTTGATGATGTCGTCGGTGCGGCCCATGACGAAAATGTAGCCGTCGCCGTCCTTGAAGCCGGCGTCGGCGGTTTTGTAGCAGCCGGGGAATTCGTCCAGATAGCTTTCGCGCATGCGCGCGTCGGCCTGCCACAAGGTTGGCAGACAGCCCGGCGGCAGCGGCAGCTTGATGACGATCGAGCCCATGGTGTTGGCCGGCACTTCATGGCCGCCTTCGTCGACCACGCGCAGGTCGTAGCCCGGCATCGGCACGGTCGGCGAGCCGTGCTTGACCGGCAGCAGGCCGAGGCCGACCGGATTGCCGGCAATGCACCAGCCGGTCTCGGTCTGCCACCAGTGGTCGATCACCGGCACTTTCAGCAGTTCTTCCGCCCAGTCGAGCGTCGGCGGATCGGCGCGCTCGCCGGCAAGAAACAGCGTGCGGAATTTGCGCAGATCGTGCTGCGCCGTGAGCTTGCCCTGCGGGTCTTCCTTCTTGATGGCGCGAAACGCCGTCGGCGCCGTGAACAAAGCCACCGCGCCGTGTTCCGCGATGACGCGCCAGAACGCGCCGGCGTCCGGCGTGCCGACCGGCTTGCCTTCGTAGAGGATGGTGGTGCAGCCGTGCAGCAAAGGCCCATAGACGATGTAGCTGTGGCCGACCACCCAGCCAATGTCGGAGGCTGTCCACCACACCTCGCCGGGTGCGATGTCGTAGAGATTTTTCATCGACCACTGGAGCGTCACCATGTGGCCGCCGTTGTCGCGCACCACGCCTTTCGGCCGCCCGGTCGTCCCGGACGTATAGAGAATGTAGAGCGGGTCGGTGGCCGCGACCGGCACGCAATCCCAGGCCGAGCGTGCGTGGATCAGCGCATAGTCGCGCATCTTGGCCCAGTCGCGGTCGCGGCCCTCGATCAGCGCCGCCTGCGCCTGCGGCCGCTGCAGGATCAGGCAGGCATCGGGCTTGTGCTGCGCCAGTTCGATCGCTTCGTCGAGCAGCGGCTTGTAGGCGACGATGCGGCCCGGCTCGATGCCGCAGCTTGCCGAGAGAATGACCTTGGGCTTGGCATCGTCGATGCGGGTGGCAAGCTCGCGCGCAGCGAAGCCGCCGAACACCACCGAATGCACGGCGCCGATGCGCGCGCAGGCGAGCATGGCGATCACCGCCTCGGGCACCATCGGCATATAGAGGACGACGCGATCGCCCTTCTCGACGCCGAGGTCGCGCAGCATGCCGCCGAGCACCTGCGTCTCGGTCATCAGCCGGTGATAGGTGATGGTGCGCTTTGAGCCGGCGAGTGGTGAATCATAGATAATCGCCGTCTCGTCGCCACGCCCGGCATCGACGTGGCGATCGACCGCGTTGAAGCAGGTGTTGCAGACGCCGCCGACGAACCAGCGGCCATAGATGCCGGCTTTGGGATCGAACACCGCCTTGGGTTTCTCGAACCAGTCGATGTCCTGCGCCGCCTCGCCCCAGAACGCCTCAGGGTCGCGCTGCCAGCGCGCATAGACCTCGTGATAGCGGCTCGATCGGGCGTCCATGGCTTGGGCTCCGAGCAATTGTATCGCCAGGGAGCAGTATAGCGAATAGTGGATGGTGGATGGCGAATCGAAGACTCTTGGCGCCATTCGCCATTCGCCATCCGCTATTCGCTATTCGCTATTCGCTATTCGCTGGCAGAATGACTGCGATTTGATCTATGTCACAGCGCTTCCGCTTCGGAAGCCCGCTCCCGTCATGATCACCGATCCGCTGTTCTACTTGCTCGCCATTCCGGCCGTGACCTTTCTCGGGCTCGGCAAGGGCGGCTTTGCCGGCATCGGCATGGTCTCGACGCCGCTGCTGGCGCTCGTCATTCCGCCGCTGCAAGGCGCCGCCATCCTGCTGCCGATCCTGATCTGCCAGGATGTCATCTCGGTGTGGACCTATCGTCGCGCCTGGAGCGCCTGGAATCTGAAGGTACTGATGCCGGGCTCGGTCCTCGGCATGGCTGCCGGCACGCTGTTTGCGAGCCACGTGTCCAACGCCGCCATCGAGTTCGCCGTCGGCCTGATTGGCGTGGGCTTCGTGATCTACCGCTGGCTGCAGAAGCGGCTTTGGCCCGCCATCACACATGCGGGAGAAAAACCGAGCCGACCGCCGGCGGCGTTCGGCGTGTTTTGGGGCTCGCTCGCCGGCTTCATGTCGCTTTTGGTCAATGTCGGCGCGCCGCCCTACCAAATTCACATCCTGCCGCAGCGCCTCGACAAGCTCACTTTCGTCGGCACCACGGTGATGTTCTTCGCTTTCATGAACCTGATGAAGATCCTGCCCTATTTCACGCTCGGCCAATTCTCGATGCGCAATTTCGCGACCTCGATCGCGCTGCTGCCGCTTGCCGTCGCCGCGAACTTTCTGGGCATCTGGCTGGTGCGCAAGACACCGACCGAACTGTTCTATCAGATTACATATCTGCTGATGGGCGCGATCTCGCTCACGCTGGTGTGGCAAGGCGCGCGCGGCCTCTTCGGCTAGAACGCGAACGGCTATTCGCTATTCGGCGGCATTTCGCTAGGCTTGCGCGCTTGCGGCGATTCTCCTCGCTCCTAGATGCGCAACATGATCGACGGCCTCAGACCCGTCTCGGCAAAACCTGCTCCCTGCAAAATCTGCGGCGGCCCGGCCGCACTCTACGGCGTCGTCGATTTTCACAAATCCTGCGAAGAGGCGCGCGGCTTGCGCCTGCCGCTGTCGGGCGTGCCGATCTATTATCGTCGCTGCGCAGCCTGTGCCTTCTTGTTCACCGACGCGTTCGACGACTGGAGCGACGATCAATTCAAGAAATATATCTACAATGAGAGTTATCGCGACATCGACCCGGACTACGAGACGATACGGCCGCAGTCGAATGCCGCCGACGTGGTGAGGCTGTGGAGCGCCTACAAGGAAGACACCCGCGTCCTCGACTATGGCGGCGGCAACGACGCGTTTTGCACTGCGCTGCGCGCCCACGGCTTCCCGGTGGCCGTTTCGTACGATCCGATGGTGCCGGAGCGCGCGCAGCTTCCGGAGCAGAAATTCGAGCTGGTGACCTCTTTCGAGACCTTTGAGCACACGCCGGATCCCGCCGGCACGATTGCCAAAATCCTCGAATGCGTGGCGGAGCCGGGCCTGGTGATGTATTCGACGCTCGTTCAGCCGGCGGATTTCGACAGCCAGGGCCTCAACTGGTGGTATGTTGGGCCGCGCAACGGCCATGTCTCGATCTATAGCCGGCAGGCGCTGCAAATTGCCTGGAACCGGCACGGCTACAAAGCCGTCTCGCTCGCCGATAATATCCACTTCGCTTTTCGCACGCTGCCGAAATACGCCGGCATGATCAAATGACCACCGGCCCGCAGGCGCCACGTTACGGGTGAAGATGCCGACGCCGTACGATACCGATCTCGATCGCAACGCGGCCAATTTTCAGCCGCTGACGCCGCTGTCGTTTTTGGCGCGCGCCGGCGAGGTCTATCCGGATCACACCGCCATCGTCCACGGCGCGCGCTCATGGACTTACCGTGACTTCTACGCGCGCACGCGGCGGCTGGCCTCGGCGCTGGCGCGGCGCGGCATCAAAGGCGGCGATACCGTCTCGGTGATGCTCGCCAATGCGCCGGCACTGATCGAGGCGCATTACGGCGTGCCGATGGCGGGCGCCGTGCTCAATGCCATCAACACCCGGCTTGACGCCGCCATCATCGCCTTCACCCTCGACCATGCCGAGAGCAAGGTCGTCATCATCGACCGCGAATATTCCAAGGTCATGCGCGAGGCGCTGGCGCTCGCCAAGACGCAGCCGCTGGTCATCGACTACGACGATCCCGAATTCAAAGGCGGCGGCGACCGGCTGGGCGACGTCGAATACGAGGAGCTTTTGCGCGAGGGCGATCCGAGCTTTGCCTGGCAGATGCCGCGCGACGAATGGGACGCCATCGCGCTCAATTATACGTCGGGTACCACCGGCGACCCCAAGGGCGTGGTCTATCACCATCGCGGCGCCTATCTCCTGGCACTCGCCAATGTCATCACCTGCGGCATGGGCAAGCATCCGGTCTATCTGTGGACGCTGCCGATGTTTCATTGCAACGGCTGGTGCTTTCCATGGACGCTGTCGGTCGTTGCCGGCACCCATGTGTGCCTGCGCGCAGTGCGCGCGGCGCCG
>DATJYT010000168.1:0-5126 GCA_035499475.1 Xanthobacteraceae bacterium
CCGAGCGCGCGAGCTGATCGACCTGCGCGCCGGCGTCGTTGACGTAATATTCTCGGGTGACCTTGAAGCCGGTCGCGGCGAGCAGATTGGCGAGCGAGTCGCCGAACACGGCGCCGCGGCAATGGCCGACATGCATCGGGCCGGTCGGATTGGCCGAGACATATTCGACGTTGACGGGCGCGCCCTGACCGATGTCGCTCTTGCCGTACAAAGCGCCGAGCTTGACCGTGTTGCGTAATTCTTCAGCCCAGGCGGAGGGCTTGAGTGTCAGGTTGATGAAACCTGGACCCGCGACCTCAACTTTTTCGATTAGATCTGCTTGGGTACGTAACTGCTGTGCGTATGCCTGCGCCAATTCGCGCGGGTTCTTTCCCGAATCCTTAGCAAGCACCATTGCCGCATTGGTAGCCATATCGCCATGCGACGGATCGCGTGGCGGATCGACTTGGATGCGGGACTGATCGATGCCGAGGGGGATAATGTTAAGGCTCATCAGAGTCACAGTCGCATTTTGGACGCGAAGGGACACTGTTTCGAATATGCTTTTATTCTTGAAGAAATCCGTGGCCATCGGCTGCTGTCCGCGCCGCGCGCCTAACGCAATTCCGGGGTCGAGTCAAAAAGCCGCCCGTGCTCGGCAAGCGCATAGCGGTCGGTCATGCCGGCGATGAAGTCGGCGATGCGGCGGGCGCGCGCGGCCTCGCCGAGGCCGGGCAGGCCCTCGCGCCACTCCGCGGGCAAGTCGCCAGGATGGCCGCTGTAGCGGGCGAACAGATCGCGGACCACGCCCGCGGCCTCGTCCATGACGCGCATGACGCGGGCGTGGCGATACATCCGTGTCTTGAGAAAGCTCTTGATGGCGCGATCGGCTTCACCCATGGCCGCCGAGAAGCCGGCGACCGCAGCGGGCGCCCGACGCACATCATCGGCCGAACCCGGCGCGAGCGCGGCGAGATTGCGCCCGGTCTCGGCAATGACGTCCTCGATCAATAGTCCAATCAGGCGGCGGATGACTTCGTGGACCTGCCGCGCGGCATCAAGCCCCGGGTAGGCGGTGCGTATGTCGCCGATAATCCGGCCGGGAAGCGGGAGAGCAGCGAGATCGTCGAGGCCGAACAATTCGGCGCGCAGCCCGTCGTCGATGTCGTGGGCGTCGTAGGCGATGTCGTCGGCGATGGCGGCGGCCTGCGCCTCGACGCCGGGGAAGCTCCACAATTGCAGGTCCTGGAGGCGTGCGTAATTCAGGATCGTTTCCGGCACGCCGTGCTTGCGGTAGCGGCCGAGCGGCGCGCCGTCGCGGCCGGTGAGCGGGCCGTTGTGCTTGACCAGGCCTTCGAGCGTTTCCCAGGTCAGATTGAGACCGTCGAACTGCGGATAGCGCCGCTCCAGCGCGGTGACGACGCGGAGCGTCTGGGCATTGTGATCGAAGCCGCCGAAGGCGGCGAGGCATTCGTCCAGCGCGCGCTCGCCGGCATGGCCGAACGGCGGATGACCGAGATCGTGGGCGAGCGCCAGCGCCTCGGCGAGGTCTTCGTCGAGCCTGAGCGCGCGGGCGAGCGCGCGCGCCACTTGCGCCACTTCGAGCGTGTGGGTGAGCCGCGTGCGGTAGTGGTCGCCCTCGTCGAACACGAACACCTGGGTCTTGTGCTTGAGGCGGCGGAAGGCGGTTGAATGGATGACGCGGTCGCAGTCGCGGCGGAAGGCGCTGCGGCTCTTGCTGGCGGGCTCCGGATAGAGCCGGCCGCGGCTGCGCTCCGGATCGCAGGCGTAGATCGCGTGCGCTATCGCTCCGTTCACCGCCATCAGTCCGCCCGGCCGCTCGCAATTGACCTCGGCCCTCCCCGCACTTAACTATCGCCCAGATGCCGTGGCAATTGGCGTTGTCCCGCGGCGGGAGACCAGCATGACGGTTAACGTCACCGTGACCGAGCGCGCGGCGCGGCGGATCGGCGAAATCCTTCGCCATGAGCCCGCCGGCACCATGCTGCGCGTCAGCGTCGAGGGCGGCGGCTGTTCCGGCTTCCAGTACAAGTTCGACACCGAGCGCAGCCGCGCCGACGACGACATCGTCATCGAAAAGGGCGGCGCCACGGTGCTGATCGATCCGGTGTCGATCAACTACATGGCCGGCTCCGAGATCGATTTCGTCGACGACCTGATCGGACAGTCGTTCAAGATCAACAACCCGAAAGCCACCGCGTCCTGCGGCTGCGGCACCAGTTTCGCGCTTTAACGTTCCCGCCAAGACCGGGCTCAAAGACGGGGCTTTCGCCCGTGCGCATCGCCACCTGGAACGTCAACTCGATCAAGCAGCGCACCGATTCGGCTTGCACGTGGCTCGCCGAACGCAAGCCCGACATCGTCTGCCTGCAAGAGACCAAATGCGTCGACGAGGCGTTTCCGCGCGAGCCGTTCGAGGCGCTCGGCTACAACGTCGCCATCCACGGCCAGAAGACGTTCAACGGCGTCGCCGTGCTGTCGCGGTTTCCCTTCGACGAAGTCAACAAGGGCCTGCCCGGCGACGACCAGGACGATCACGCCCGCTTCATCGAGGCGGTGATCTCGACCGCCACGGGCGTCGTGCGCGTCGCCAGCATTTATCTGCCCAACGGCAATCCGCCCGACACCGAGAAGTACACTTACAAGATCGGCTGGATGAAACGGCTCGCCGCCTACGCGCGCGAACGGCTGCCGCTGGAGGAGCCGTTGATCATGGCTGGCGACTACAACGTCATTCCGACCGCGGCCGATGCCCGCAATCCGCAGGCCTGGGCCAACGACGCTTTATTCCTGCCGCGCACCCGCGACGAATTCCGCGCCCTGGTGAATCTCGGCCTGACCGACGCGGTGCGCGCCAGCAGCGATGATTCCGGCCTCTATACGTTCTGGGATTACCAGGCCGGCGCCTGGCAGAAGAACAACGGCATCCGCATCGATCACCTGCTGTTGTCGCCGCTTGCCGCGGACCGGTTGAGCGCCGCCGGCATCGATCGCCATGTGCGGACATGGGAGAAGCCGTCCGACCACGTGCCGGTGTGGATCGATCTGGATATTGAGGCGAAGTAAGAGGTGGCGAAATAGCGAGTGGCGAATAGCGAATATGTAACCATTCGCTACTCAGTATTCGCCTTCTTCAATTCCGCCGGCCCTTCAGCCAGTCTTCCAGATAGACCAGCGCCATCGCCCGCTCGTCATCGTTGGCGCGACGGAAGGCATTGTCATAGAGCGGCTTGACCCAGTTTTCGTCGGGTCCGGCGCAATCGCGGCCGAGCGTCAGCCACATCAGGCCGCGGGCCGCTTGCCGTGGCACCGTGCGGCCCTGAAACAGCATATCGCCGAGGGCGACTTCGGCACGACACTGGCCCTTGGTCGCCGCAAGTTGGAACCAGCGCGCCGCCTGGTGCGGATCGTTCGGCTGACCCTCAAGATAAAGGCGGCCGAGCTCGTATTGGGCATCAGCATCACCGAAATAGGACGCCGCATAGCCGAACATTTCCCGCGCCCGCTGCGGATCAGCCGTGATGCGCGAATTAGCGATGCCCTTGAGGTAGTAGCGGCCGAGCGACACGAAAGCGTTGGCGACCAGACCGGCCTGCGGCGTGCCTGGATTCTCGTCGGGATGCGTATTGGCGATCTGGCTGAAATAGTTGAAAGCGCGAAGGTCATCTTGCGGGACGCCTTCGCCGATCGCGTACATGTGGCCGAGCTTCCACTGCGCCACCGGCTGGCCCTGCTCGGCCGCGTATTGCAGCGCCGACAGCGCGCTTGCCTTTTCGCCGGTCTCCGGAGCCCGGCTGGTGCCGCGCAAGCCGTCGTTCGGCGTCAGCGACGCGGTATTCGGCGTAGTCGTGCCGTCAAACGCCAAAGCCGGCTGCACGACAAAGCCGAATCTGGCGCCGCCGCCATGACCGTAGCCAGCACCAAAGGCGATGCACGCCGCACCCGCCAAAGCGGCCAGCGTCCCGCTCGAAATGATGCGCGCCACCCTAGACGTCCGCATAACACGCCTTTTCGACGCCGCCGCCCGGATGCGTCACGGCCCCCTGCCGCGCCGCGCCGACCTGCTGGGCGTACTTCCACAAATAGCCGGAGGCGAATTCTTCAGGCCGCGGCTTCCAGTCCTTCTTGCGGCGCTCAAGCTCGGCCGCCGGCAGATCGACATCGAGCGTGCCCTTGTCGGCATCGAGCTTGATGATGTCGCCGTCGCGAACAAGCGCGATCGGGCCGCCGACGGCGGCTTCGGGACCGATATGGCCGACGCAGAATCCACGCGTGGCGCCGGAAAAACGTCCGTCGGTAATCAGCGCGACCTTGCCGCCCATGCCCTGGCCGTAGAGCGCGGCGGTGGTTGCCAGCATTTCGCGCATGCCGGGACCGCCCTTGGGTCCCTCATAGCGGATGACCAGCACTTCGCCTTCCCTGTACTTTCTGTTCTTAACTGCGTCGAAACACGCTTCTTCGCCGTCGAAACATCGCGCCGGTCCGGAGAAACGCAAGCCCTCCATCCCGGCAACCTTAACAATCGCCCCATCGGGCGCGAGATTGCCCTTGAGGCCGACGACGCCGCCGGTCGGCAAGATGGGCTTGTCGGCCGGGTAAACGACGTCCTGGTCTTTGTTCCACTGAACCGACTTCAGGTTCTCTGCGATGGTGCGACCGGTCACCGTGACGCAGTCGCCGTGAAGGAAGCCGTGATCGAGCAGCGTCTTCATCAGCAGCGGAACGCCGCCAGCTTCGAACATGTCTTTGGCGACATAACGGCCGCCCGGCTTCAAATCCGCGATATACGGTGTCCTTTTCAGGACTTCGGCGACATCGAAGAGATCGAACTTGATGCCGCATTCGTGAGCGATGGCCGGCAAGTGCAGCGCAGCATTGGTCGAGCCGCCGGACGCCGCTACCACCGCCGCCGCGTTTTCCAACGCCTTGCGGGTGACAATGTCGCGCGGGCGCAGATTCCTGACGATGAGATCCATGATCATCTCACCGGCCAGCATGCAGAATTTGTCGCGAATCTCGTAAGGCGCCGGCGCACCGGCCGAATAGGGCAAAGCGAGGCCGATGGCCTCCGACACCGTCGCCATGGTGTTGGCGGTGAACTGCGCGCCGCAGGCGCCCGCCGAGGG
>DATJYT010000169.1:0-29723 GCA_035499475.1 Xanthobacteraceae bacterium
CATTGCTCGATGCCCTGGCGGCGCAAGCCGCCGCTGACGCCGATGTGTTCATCATCGAAGGCGTCATGGGCCTGTTTGATGGGGCTGCCGGATCGTCCGGCAAGAGCGGCGCGACCGCCGACCTCGCCGCGCACTTTCGGGTGCCCGTGGTGCTCGTGCTCGACGTCTCGAAACAGGCCCAGTCGGCGGCGGCTCTGGTGCGAGGATTCGCCACGCATGACCCGGCTGTGCGTATTGCCGGCGTTATTCTCAATCGCGTCGCCAGTGAGCGCCATCGTGTGCTGGTCGCCGGCGCCATCCAGGCGCTCGGGATCCCTGTTTTCGGCGCCGTGCCGCGCGAAGCTTCGCTGGCGCTGCCGGAGCGGCATCTCGGGTTGGTCCAGGCCGGCGAACATGCCGGTCTTGCGGACCTTATCGATCGTCTCGCGGCGACGGCGGAGCGCCACCTCGATCTCGATGCGCTGGCGGCAAGCGCCGCGCCATTCTCGATCGCTTCAACAAGTGACGCTGCAGCGGCGGTGCCGCCGCCCGGTCAGCGTGTCGCGCTTGCGCGCGATGAAGCCTTCAGTTTCGTCTATCCCCACCTCATCGCCGCGTGGCGAAAGTCCGGCGCCGAAATCCTTCCATTCTCGCCGCTCGCCGATGAGCCGCCGCCGGAGAGGGCCGATAGCTGCTGGCTGCCGGGCGGCTATCCGGAGCTTCATGCCGGAAAGCTCGCTGCCGCGCGATGCTTCGGCGCCGGCCTGTGCCGCTTCGCCGAGACACGCCCGGTTCACGGCGAGTGCGGCGGCTACATGGTGCTGGGCGAAACTCTCCAAGATGCGTCGGGCCGCCATCATGCCATGACCGGCCTGCTCGGCCACGCCACCAGCTTCGCCAAGCGCAAGCTGCATCTCGGCTACCGCACGGCGCGGCTTCTTACCGATGGCGTGCTTGGCAGCCGCGCCAGCGTCGTTCGCGGTCATGAATTCCATTATGCGTCGCTGACATCGGCCGGCCATGACGAGCCGTTCGCCGAGCTCGCCGACGGCGAGGGCCGTGCGCTCGGACCCGCCGGAGGGCGGCGCGGGCGGGTTACGGGGACGTTCTTTCACGCCATCGCCGCAACCGCCGCAGAGTGATGGCTATCCGGCCGCCTTCGGTTCTGCGGCTTCGTCCGGTGGCTTGTCGGAGACGCCCGCTTCGGCGAACGTCGCCATCCCGATGTGACAGGCCAGAGCGGCACGCAACATCAACAGCGCCACCGCCGCGCCCGAAGCCTCGCCAAGCCGCATATTGAGATCGACAAGCGGAACGAGGCCAAGCTCCGCGAGCAGCATCCGGTGTCCGGCCTCGGCTGAGACGTGTCCGGCCATGGTGTGCGCCAAGGTCTCGGCGCGCAGTTTCGCCAGCGGCGCGACCGCTGCGGTGCAGACAAACCCGTCGAGCAGCACCGGAATCCGTTGCCGCCGCGCCGCCAGCGTCGCACCCAGGATGGCCGCCAGTTCGCGGCCGCCGAGCGCCGCGGCGCTCATCAGTGGATCGTCGAGGATCGCAGCATGACGAGCGAGCCCGCGGTCGATCACGTCGCGCTTGCGCGACATCCCCTCGTCGTCAACGCCGGTGCCGCGCCCGGCCCAGCGCGCCCCGCCGCCGCCGAACATCGCAGCCGCGATGGCGGCTGCCGCCGTGGTATTGCCGATGCCCATTTCGCCCAGGCAAACAAGATCGCAGTCGGGAGACACCGCCTCGTAACCCGCCGAAACCGCGGCGAGGAACTCGCGCTCCGTAAGAGCCGGCCTCTCGGTGAAATCGGCAGTGGGATCCTCGAGCGCAAGCGGGATGACGCGCAGTTGCGCGCCGCCGGTGCGCGCAAGCTGATTGATCGCGGCGCCGCCGGCGGCAAAGTTTGCCACCATCTGCACCGTCACCTCGGCCGGATAGGCGGAAACGCCCTGTTTCGTGACGCCGTGATTGCCGGCGAACACCAGGATATCGACCCGGTCGAGACGGGGCGGTGCATGGCCTTGCCAATGCGCAAGCCAAGCGACGATATCTTCCAGGCGGCCGAGGCTGTGCGGCGGTTTCGTGAGCGTCGCCTCGCGCTGAACGACGGCGGCGCTCGCCGCGGGTTGCCCGCTCGGCAGGTCAAGACAGACCGCACGCAGGTCGGAAAACGAGGTAAGATTCGTCATGGCGATCTTCTTCCTTTCGCCGGCAGGCACAACAGTTAGCAAATTCGAGCCATTGCGGCCATGACCCGCCGGCTCGAGACCGGGAACGAACGATGACGACGCCGGCGACGCGGCTTGAAGATTATGCCCGCGATCTGACGACGGGCATTCTGTTTTTGACCAGGCTGCCGCTGCCAGCCGGAGCGCCGGCCGCGAGCGCCGACATGGCGCGAGCGACCTGGTCCTACCCGATCGTCGGTCTCATCGTCGGTGTCATCGGCGCCGTGGTTTATGGCGCAACCCATCGGATCGGATTGCCGCCATGGCCGGCAGCGGTCCTCAGCGTCGGCGCGACGCTGCTCGCCACCGGCTGCTTGCATGAGGATGGTCTCGCCGACACCGCCGACGGCTTTGGCGGCGGCAAGACGCGCGAGCAGAAGCTTGCCATCATGCGCGACAGCCGCATCGGCACCTACGGCGTCTGCGCTCTGATCCTGGCGCTGCTGCTGCGCGCCGGCGCGGTCGCGAGCTTCACCGCCACAGCGCCGGCTGCCTGGGCGCTGATCGGATCGCATGCGGGCGCGCGCGCCGCCATGGTGGCGTTGATGGCTCTGGTGCCGCCAGCGCGTAGCGAAGGACTTTCCGCAGGCATCGGCGCGCCGCCGCGCGAGAGCGTGCTCATTGCCGGTGGCCTTGGCGTTCTGATTCTCGCAATCAGCCTTGGTCTCGGATTTGGATTGGTCGCCTTGTTGCTCATCATTGCCGCTGTCGCGCTTACGGCGTGGTTGAGTGTTTCCCAGATCGGCGGCCAGACCGGTGATGTGCTCGGCGGGCTCGAGCAGGTCTGCGAGGTCGTTATTCTCTTTGCCGCCCTGCGCTGAGATGGGGGAGCGCGGAATTTGCGCATCGCGCGATGCCGCCGAACCGCTACTTGTTTTCCAGCGCCTCGCGCACGCGTGTCACGACGTCAGCCGGCGTGCGCGAGACGTCTTCGATCAGCATCTGTACCGCTTCGCCGCTCAGGGGATCGATATCGATTTTCTCCGTCGCGGCTTCGGCGAGAAACGCCGGGTCCTTGACGGTGGCATCGAATGCGCGCCGCAGCGCCGCGATACGGTCGGCTGGCACGCCCGGCGGCAGGAAATAGGGCCGGCCGTATTCGAGCCGCGCCACCACAAGCTTCACCGCGGCGCGGTCGGCATCGCCTTTGACGTAATCGAAGATCGAAGGCACGTCGCCGAGTTCCGGCAGTTTTTTCAATCCCCATTGCGCGAGCAGCCTGATCCGCCTGTCCGCAAGCCAATTGGAATTGAGCGCCTTCAGTGTCGACCAGTTGGCGATGGTGCCCTGCACCTCGCCGCGTTCGAGTGCGAGATGGATCTTTGGCGTGCTCTCGTAGCCGGTGATGACCTTGAACTTGTAGCCGAGCAGTCGATTGAGCAGCACGGGATAATCGTATTGCGTCGATCCGGGCCCTTGCGCGCCCATGACGAGTTCTTTCGTCTTCACCTCGTCGAGCGTTTTGATCGGCACCGTGTTCCAGACATACATCACCTGGGTTTCGCGGTTGGTGCTGCCGATATAGGTGAGCTTGGCGGCGTCGAAGCGCGCGGTTTGCGGTTGCAGGAGCGGCATTGTCGGCGTGCCGTTGAAGGGGGCACCGATCACCGTGCCGTCGAACGGGCCGTTGGCGTTGAGCGAGTTAGTCATGGTCAGCCCGCCCGCGCCCGGCTGGTTCTGCACGATGATTGTTGGATTGCCTGGAATGTGAGCCGCCATGTGACGCGCCAAGGTCCGCGCGGTGATGTCGTAGCCGGAGCCGACGCCGGTGCCGACGACGATACGCAGCGTCTTGCCTTTGAAGAAGGCGGCAGCGTCATCCTGCGCATGCGCCGGCGTGCAAACGATGAAAGAGAAAAGCGCGAGAAGAATTCTTGTCATGCGGCTGCGCGTCCTTGTCCCGGTTCGAGAGGTAGCTTGACCGGCTGTTTGAGCTTGGCGGAAAGGTCGAGTGCCTTCGTCAGCATCAGCCGGTTGTGCGCCTCGGCAGCGGTAGCGGCCTGCGTCGGCAGGCCGAGCGATACGCGATTGAGCCAGGAATCGGTTTCCTCGCGCATCGGGCCGCGCAATTCACCAAGCGCCATGTCGCCAGGCGGATAGGAGCCGAGAAAATCGACGAGGCGGCTTTGATCCGGCGCATAGCCTTCGCCCTGCGGCGCAGTGACCGCAAGCACCATGTCGCGATGGGTGTCATCGATGGTCAATACGCCATGGGTGCCGTTGATGCCGACCTCGAGGCTGTAGACCGCGCCCGGCCACGTGACCGGCAGCGCCCATGAGATGTTGAGGTGATAGACCGTGCCGTCCGCGCACATGATCATGCCGGCAGTGGCGTCGATACCCTGATAGAGCGGCCCCAGCACCTTGTCGATCGAGCGCGCGTAGCATTCGACCGGCTGTTTGCCTTCGAGGTACCACATGACGATGTCGAGCGCGTGGGTGCCGGAGATCACCATGGGCGAGATCGTAGCGGGATCGTCGGTGCGCTTGTAATTGTCGATGGCGACGAGGCGATTCATGAAAGCGCGCGAGGTCACCATGGTGACGTCGCCGAGTGCGCCGCTGCGCACTTTCTCCTTGCCGGCGAGCCACTTGCGGCGGAAGCGCTGGGTATAACCGACGACGGCGTCGAGTTTGGCGTCGGTGATCGCCTTGAGCACACGAGCGGATTGCGCGAGATCGGTCGCGAGCGGCTTCTCGATCAGCATCGGCACGCCGCGCTCGACTGCGGCCAGGATCGGCTCGACATGGAGGTGCTCGTCCGTGGCGATGAGCACGCAGGTCACTTCCGGACGCGCCAGCAGCTCGCGATGGCTCGTGGTGACGAAATCGGCGCCGATCCGCGCCGCAACATCGCCACCGCGATTGTGATTGAGCTCGGCAATGCCGATCCACTCCACGGCGGGATGCCGCGCCGCCACTTCGCCGCGGAACAGGCCGACGCGGCCGGCGCCGATGATGGCAAGACCGATGCCTTTGGCGGACTTCTTCATACGTTCAGGCCCGCACGGTTCTTCTGCTTGAGCTCGGCAATTCCCGAAATCGTCTCGTTGGTGAGGGGAAGATCGATCGGCGCGTTGCGGTCAGCCGACAGATCCGCGGCACTGTAGGTCTCCATGACGCGCCGCGCGCTTTCCGGTGTCACCATCACCGGTGTGTCGCGGATGCAGGCTTCCAGGAAATGGATCGTCTCCGGCCCGATGCCGCCGGCGAACACGTGATCGACCCATTCGCCCGGCATGGTAGACATGGGAAATTCCTGGCCGCGCTTTTCGGTATTGAGCCAATTGTCGCGCTGAGTGTCGTCGAGCGTCAGCGCGCCGTCCGTGCCGGTGATCTCGATCCAGGTCGAGCAATAGTTCGGATAGCTCGGCGGAAAATTCCAGCCGCCGCCGATCATCACAACCACGCCGTTGTCCATGGTGACGGTGGTGAACATGATGTCGTGCGAGCCGTTGACCGGCTGCATGTAGCCGTAGGCGCCCTGGCTGTAGACCCGCACCGGCTTCGCCGGCTCCAACAGCCAGAACACAAAGTCGAGATCGTGGGTTGATTCCATCACCACCGGAGACAGCCGCACGCGGCTCGCAATCTTCTTGCCGAGCTCGCGCGACAGATGCCGGCTGACCAGCACCGAGACGACCTTGCCGAGCGTGCCGTCAACGATCTTCTTCTTGGCAAATGCCACTTTCGGATTGAAGCGCTGCGAATAGCCGATGGTGAATTTGAGGTTGTTGCGGTTGGACAGTTGGATCAGCTCGTCGGCTTCCCACAATTCCAGCGCGATCGGCTTTTCCAGCATCACGTTCTTGCCGGCCTTCAGGCAGTCGCGCGCGATCGGATAATGGTTCGCCTCCGGCGTGGTTGAGACGTAGACCACGGAAATTTTTTCGTTCCTGATGATGTCCTGATAATCGAGCGTCGCGCTTGCCGGCTGGTAGAGCTTCTTCACCTCGGCGAGCCGGTCCGGCTTGATGTCGCACAGGTGCAGCTTGTCGACCAGAGCGGTACGCGACAGCGTGTCCGCGCGCAAGCCGCCGATCCATCCGACGCCGATCACCCCCGCTTCCACAGTCTTCACCCGGCGTTTCCTTTCTGGTCCTTAAAATCGCCGGAAGACTAACCCAGCGCTCGGGTATCAGGAAGGCCGCGCGTCACGCCAAACACCTGCTCGGCGAACTGCGGGTAAACCTCGGCCAGCATCGGCGCGACGGTGGAGCGCATCAGATGCAGCGTTGCCGCGGACGGCGCGGGCGTCACGGGTACATCCGCCGGGCGATCGAAATCGAAGCCGGTATTCTCGATCACCTCCGCCACGCTGTGACCGGGATGAACGCTGGCGAGCCGAAACCGGCGGCGGTCGCGGTCGAAGTCGAACAGGCAGCGATCGGTCACGAGCGCGATCGGACCGCCGGGACGAAAGACGTTATCGGGGCTGCCACCCGGCGCGCTGACGAAATCGACTTTCGGCACCAGCGTGCGCCGCGAGTGCTCGACGCGGAACAGGATGACCTTTGGCACGACATAGTAGAGGTAGGCCGAGCCGAACGAGCCCGGAAAGCGCACCTTGGGCTTGTCGTAATCGCCGACGCTGACGAGATTGATGTTGCCTTCGCCGTCGATCTGGCCGCCGGATAGAAAGAACACGTCGACGCGGCCCTGTCCTGCGCAATCGAACAGTTCGCGCGCGCCGTCAGCGAAAAAAGTGTGCTCGCGGCTGCCCAGCAGCGACACATAGGGTCGTCTCGAATTGTTGTTTAGATTCGCGCGCTCCCGCGCCAGCAGCGCCGCCGTCGCAGGAATCGGCGATGCGGCGCCGACCGCGATATGGCGGACGTCCCCGATCAGCCGGCAAATCACGTCGGCGAGCAGTTCCTCGTCGCGGAAGGAGTCAGGCGGCGCGCCGGGCATGCAGCGGAAGCCCCAACTATTCCAAAATCGCCGGCCCTGAGTTACGGTCCGGGCGCTTGAAATTTGCAGGTCAGCAATGCCGGCGCAATGGAAAATCACCACCGCTCTACTGTCGGTCTTCGCCGTTGCCGCCATTTGCGGTCCCGCTGAAGCGCAGGGTTATCCGACACGGCCGGTCACGATCGTGACGCCAGCGGCCGCCGGCGGCGGCATAGACCTGACGGCGCGGCAGATTGCAGCGGAGCTTGAGAGCGCTCTCGGCAAGCCATTCGTGGTCGAGAACAGAGGCGGCGCCAGCGGCAATCTCGGCACGCTCGACGTCGCGCGCGCGGCCCCGGACGGCTACACGCTGCTATTGACGATCTCCGGTTATCAGGTCACCAACCCGGCGCTGTTCCAGTCACTGCAATGGGACCCATTGCGCGATTTCGCCGCCGTGGCGATGATCTCGCGGGCCTACCACATCGTGGTCGTGAACAAGGATTTCCCGGCGAATACGCTGTCCGACCTGATCGCGTATGGGCGCGCCAATCCTGGCAAGCTTACCTTTGGCAGCCCGGGGATCGGCTCGCAGTCGCATCTTGGCGCCGAGCTTCTGGCGCAGATGGCCGACATCAAGGTGACGGCGGTGCCCTATCGCGGCACCGGGCCGGCATTCAACGATCTGCTCGGCGGCACCTTGGGTTTCTTCGTCAACACCACCCAGCAGCTGATCGGCCCGCTGCAGGGACACGCCATCAAGGGCCTCGCCATCATGAGCCCGAAGCGTCATCCCCTATTGCCGGACCTGCCGACCACCGCCGAGGCTGGTCTGCCGGGGTTGGAAATCGACACTTGGTACGCGCTCTACGCGCCGTCCGGCACGCCAAAAAATATCGTCGACCTGCTCGGACGCGAGGTGAAGACGATCACGGAGAAAGCCGACTTCCGCGCGCGTGTCGAGCAAAGCGGCGCGACCATGTACTACATGGGCCCCGACGAGCTGACCAAATACACCGCGCAGGAAGTCGAGCACTGGTCCACGATCATCCACAAGCTCGGCATTCCGGCCCAGCCATGAGCCTGTTGTTCTCTCCCATCAAGCTGCGCGGATTGACGCTCGACAATCGCATCGTGTTGTCGCCGATGTGCCAGTACGCGGCACAGCACGGCCTCGCCAGCGACTGGCACATTGCACATCTGGGAACCTACGCGCTCGGCAATCTCGGGCTTGCGATTACCGAGGCCACCGCGGTTGAGCCCAAGGGCCGCATTTCGCCGGTCTGCCTTGGGCTTTATTCCGACGCTCACATGGAGCCGCTGGCCCGTATCCTGAAATTCTATCGCGACTACGGCACCACCAAGTTCGGGATTCAGCTCGCCCACGCCGGGCGCAAATCCTCGGTGCTGCCGTCGTTCATGATCCGCAAGGCGGTGCCGGTCGCCGACGGCGGCTGGATTCCGATGTCGCCGTCTTACTACGAGGACGACGTCCACACCCATCCGGCAGTTATGCACCTTGAGGACATCGAGCGCGTAAAGACCGCCTGGCGCGATTCCGCGCGCCGCGCCGCTGCGATCGGCGTCGATGTCATCGAACTGCACTTCGCCCATGGCTACCTTGTCAACCAGTTCCTGTCGCCCGTCATCAATGCCCGGCAGGATCATTATGGCGGCAGCCGGGAGAACCGGATGCGGCTTGCGCTGGAAATTTTCGAGCTCTGCCGCGGCGCGTTTCCGGCGGAGCGGCCGGTCGGGGTTCGCATCTCCGCTACCGATTGGGTCGAGGGCGGCTGGGGTGTTGCCGATTCCGTCGTGCTCGCTGGCGAACTGCGGGCGCGCGGCTGCGATTACGTTTGCACCAGCAGCGGCGGCGTTTCCTTGCGGCAGAAGATTGATCCGCGCCCGCTTTATCAGGTGCCGCTGGCGGAGGCCGTACGGCGGGGTTCGGGCATCGCCACCATGGCGGTTGGGCAGATCACCGAACCGCAACAGGCGGAAGCCATCCTCGCCAACGGCCACGCCGACCTCATCGCCATCGGCCGCCGGCTGATGTTCGATCCGCACTGGGCATGGAAGGCTGCCGCCGAGCTTGGCGTCTTCCTCAAATATCCGGCGCGCTACCGCAACGCCAATCCCCGCATCGGGCAGGCCATGGACTTTCCGGAATCGCCGGAGAAGCGCAAGCGCATGCTCGACGTCATGCGCGAGGAGGCGAAGGTCGCCGAAGCCTAAGGCCGCGGCGTCGCGCGAGCCGTCAGGCGGCGCGCCGCTCGTGCACGTGGCGCCGCAGATACTCCGCGAAACCGTCGGTGGTGGTGGCAAGCCGCGCATAGTCAGCGAGGTGCGCAGTATCGAGCGCATAATGGTCCGGCAAGGGCAGTGGCCAGGCGCCGCGCGGTTCGACCGCGATTGCCTCGACATAGAAGCCGGGCAGCGTGCCGGCGGCGAGCAGCGGATCGCGCAACAGGTCGCCGTCGTGAATTTTCTCCACAGTCACCACGGTCTTGCGCGCGGCATGCGCCATGACGACCAGTTCGCGCTGGGTCCCGATGAAGACATTGCCGGCCTGGTCCGCCATCGGCGCATGAAACAGCACCACATCGGGCGTGAGCACCGGCAAGAGCACGATCGGATCGTCATTGCCGAACGGGTTGTCGACGACTTTCCAGTCCGGCCGATGCGCAAGAACGTCCGAACCGATAAGGCCGCGCAGCGGCATGAACGGCACGCCTTTCTCGGCGGCCTGGAACTGCGCGTGGAGCGCCGGACACGTCGCGTCCTTCATTCGGATTGTGCCCGCGAGAACCGCCGCCGTGAATCGCGGCGCCGGGCCGAATTCGCCGAGGCTGACGGCGGATGTTTCCAGCGTCTCGACGCACCCCGCGCCGATCAAGAGGTCGGCTTGCAGCGTCGAGGTCGGCAGCGCCACGAGATGCAGCCCCTTCACGCCGCGACGGATCAGCGCTCGCGTCGCCGCCATGGCGGCGCCGGAGCTCTCGCGCGGGACCCCCAGTACGCAGTCGTGAGCGATCGGCTCGAGGGCTTCCTCGAGCGTGCGGGCGATGACAGGCATAAATGGAGAATACTCCCTCTCCCCGCATGCGGGGAGAGGGGGAGATTGCTACGACAGCGCCGCCTTGACGCGGTCGGGCGACAACGGCGCACGACGGATGCGCACGCCGGTCGCGTCGAAGACGGCGTTTGCGATCGCCGCGGCGACCGGCCGGGTCGCCGCTTCGCCGGCGCCGGACGGCGCAATCTCCGGGTGATTGATCAGCACGATATCGACCTGCTCGGGTGCCTCGGCGACGTCGAGGATCGGATAGGTGCGCCAATCCACGCTGGTGACGTTCTTGTTGTCGAACTTCACCTCCTCCCAAAGCGCGCGACTGGCGCCCTGGACGACATTGTTCTCGACCGTGTGGTGCAGACCGTCTGGGTTGATGATCTGGCCGCAATCGTGGGCGACGGTGAATTTGCGAACCCAGATTTTGCCGCTGCGGCGATCGACCTCGACTTCGGCGATCACCGCGACGCGCGTACCGTTGCGCGACGCGTAACCGACACCGCGGCCGCTGACTTTGTCGCCGGTCTGGTCCTTGCGCGGCGACGGCCGCGGCTGCCAGCCGGCCTTTTCGGCCGCCGCTTTGATGACGGCGATGTCGCGTGCTTCCTTTACGTGGCGTAACCGGAATTCGATCGGGTCCACCTTCAGAGCCGCGGCCACCTCGTCGATGAACGATTCACTGGCGAAGGTGATCTGCGGCCCGACCGGATCGCGCATGTGCGACGTGCGCAGCGGTGAAGCGCGGTCGAGGAGCGGTGCGATCGTCTCCCAGGCCACCCGCTTGTTGTCGAAGGCATAGGATTCCCCCGGCACGCCGAAGCCGTCGCCGGACTTCAGCGCGACGCCGAGAGTCTGTCCGGCCAGCGTATCATGCGGCTGGCTGCCGTTGGTGTTGACGTCGACGCGGGAAAAGCCCTTGCTCAGGAAATCGTAAGCAACGACATTTCCCGAGGCATCGACCGCGACGCGCGCGCGATGGATCGAAGCCGGCGCCTTGGGATCCCAGCCGGTGCCTTGATCGCGCATGTACTGCAATCGGACCGGCTTGCCGACGGCCTTGGCGAGAACCGCCGCGTCCGCCGCGCAGTCGTCGGCGTCGTTGCGGCCATAGGAGCCCGGGCCCGTCGTCCAGATGGTCCGAACCGTCTCCTCCGGCACTTGCAGGATTGCTGCGACACCGGCGCGCACGAAGTGCGCTTTTTGGGTGCCGCTCCAGCAGGTGACGTGACCGTCCTTGATTTCGACAAGCGCGCAGGCCGGCCCCATGCACGAATGCGACTGGAAAGGCCATTCGTATTCGGCCTCGATCACACGGGCTGCGTTCTTGAATGCGTCATCGACGTTTCCGGCCTCCTTGCCCGCGACCTCACGCTTGCGCACCGGCGCGTTGCGGATGTGGTCGTAGAGCGTGGCCTGATCTGGAAATGGCGGAGCCACCTGCGACCACTCGACCTTGAGGCTATGCGCGGCGTTGATCGCATCCCATTCCCTGTCGGCAACCACGCCGAGGAAGGCCTTATCCCAAACGACCTTGGCGGACGGAATTGTTTTGATCGAACTCTCGTCAACCTTCACCGGCACCGCTCCGGCCACCGGCGGACGGATCATCCGTCCGTGCACCATGCCCGGAACCTTGACGTCGGTGGTGAAGTTCGTTTGTGCGAACACTTTCGGCGCGATGTCGTCGCGCTTGATCGCCTGTCCGACAACCTTGTGGTCTTTCGGATTTTTCGGCTGCGCCTTGCCGGGGGCGTAGAGCGGATTGCCGTATTTCCCGTTCCAGTCGAGATGAACGTTGAAATACTGTCCGCCGATGAGATCGGCGTAGCTGACCTTTTTGGCCGCATCGCCGGCGGCATGGACGACGCCATCGTCGACGGTTAGTTGGTCGGCGGCAACGCCAAGCTTGTCCGCCGCCATCTGCACCAGCACGCGCCGTGCTTCGGCGGCAGCCATGCGCATTTGCTTGCCGCCTTCCTGGATGCCGGTCGAGCCGGACGCGCCGCCCTGATTGACGCTGGTCGCCGTATCGCCGATCGAAATAGCGACTTTGTTGAATGGAACGTCGAGCTCTTCGGCGACCATCTGCCGGATGGCGACCGAAAGTCCCTGCCCCATGTCCATCTTGCCGAAATAAGTCGAGATGCTGCCGTCAGCGTTGACGGCGAGGTACGACGAGAGCTGATCCGGCAGCAACGCCGGCTGCTTGGCGGCGGCCATCGGCTCGTCTGCGAATGCCGCATCGAATGTGACCGGTGCGCCGATGGAGACGACGAGCGCGCCGGCGCTCTTGAGAACGGCACGGCGGGAGAAGGTTGCGGATTTTTCGTGTCTGGTCATGGCGGCCTCCCTCAACCCATCATCGCGGCTGCGCGCTTGACAGCGCGCAGGATCGCCATGTGCGTGCCGCACCGACACTTGAGCCCGGTCAGTGCGGTCCTGATCTCTTCGTCGGTCGGTTTCTTATGATCGCGGAGGAAGGCGGCGGCGGTCATGATCCAGCCGTTGATGCAGTAGGCGCACTGCGGAACCTCTTCCTCGACGTAAGCCGTTTGCAGCGGGTGGGGATGCTCGGGCGTGCCGAGTCCGGCGAGCGTCACGACGCTTCTGTTGCCGACCTCCGACAGCGGCGTAACGCACGATCGCGTCGGCTTGCCATCGAGATGCACGGTGCAAGCGCCGCATTGGGCAAGACCGCAACCGAAATGCGGATTGTTAAGCCCGAGATCGTCGCGCAGCGCATAGAGCAGCGGCGTATCCTCATCGGCCTCGACCGAATGGACCTGACCGTTGACGTTCAACGAGAATTTTTTGTTCATGACGAGGGCATCCTCCGTAAGCGCGGCGGCGGTACAGTTCGGGACGCCCCGCATGTGCCGGTGCGTCCTGATGCCGCTGCATCCGCTGGCGCAAAGGTTATTCCCAAAACGTCGGCTTGGGAACACGGTCCGCGCCTGGGATTCCTGCTATTGTCCGCAGTCGTGATCAAGACGATCGGGAGGTTCTATCATGCCGAGAAAAGCCGCGTATTTCATCGCATTCTTCGCGGCGCTGATTGTCGCCGGCGCGATCGGCGGCCCGGCTTTGGCGCAATCGCCGAAACCATGGCGCCACGGGCTCATCATGCCCAAGAGCGACGCTGGCATCCTGCTGATGGCGGCGCAGCGCGGTTTTTTCAAGAAAGTCGGTCTCGACGTCGAGATCGTACCGATCAAGGACGATCAGATTTTGACCAAAGCCACCATCTCCGGCGATCTCGACAGCTTTGAGGGAGGACCGAGCGGCGCCATGATCGCCGCGGCGCGCGGCGCCGACATCAAGGTGATCGGCTGCTCGTGGTTGATCGTGCCGCATGGGATTTTCGTCCATGACGACATCACCGCGATGGATCAGCTCAAGGGCAAAACTATCGCGATCTCCTCGCCCGGCGCATTTCCCGAAATTTTTGCCAAGGGCGCGCTGGCGCATTTCAATATCCCCGAGGACGCCGTGAAATATGCGAGCCTTGGCGGCGATCTCGATCGTTACAAAGCGCTGGTCGCGCGCGTCGCGGACGCCGCGGTCGTGTCCGGCGAATACGTGCCGATCGCCGCAAAAGAGCACATCAAGATGCTGGTCTCGGCACAGGAGGCACTCCCATTGTTTGTGCGGATGTGCCTGCACGCGACCGGCAAGACGCTCGCTGCAAGACCTCAAGACGCCGCGAAGTTTCTGGCCGGCGAAATGCTCGGACTGCAATATGCCGCCACTCATAGGGACGATGCTATCAAGGTCGCGCAAGAGGTCGCCGACATCAAGCCCGACGACCCGCGGCCGGCTTACATCTACGATCTCGCGGTTCGGCAAAAGGCCATCGGCACCGACGTGCCGATTCCCATGGATAAGTTCGAGTGGCTCAACAATGAGCTGGTGAGGATCGGCAGCCTGCCAAAGCCGATGGATTTGGCCAAGGTGCTCGACGGCAAGCCGCGTGAGGATGCACTTAAGCTCGTCGCGCAGATACATTGATGCCGGTCGCGATGGTGCGAGCATGGGCGAAGTCAGCCTGATCGATGTGTCCAAGCGCTTCACGCTGCGCATCGACGGCGAAGTGTCCACTGTGCAGGCGCTCGAGCGTCTGAACTTCACGGTCCACGACGGCGAAGTCGTCGCGCTCATCGGTCCGTCCGGCTGCGGCAAGACCACGGCATTGCGCATTGCCATGGGGCTTGAGACGGCAACTCGCGGATGCGTCACCGTTGACGGCACCGAGGTCCGCGGCTGCGGCCACGACCGCGGCATGGTGTTTCAGCATGCTGAACTGCTGCCCTGGCTCACCGCCCTCAAGAACGTGGAGTTCGGCCTGGAAATGAAGGGTATGCACGGTACGACGCTGCGCGAGACGGCGATGAAATACCTGACGCTGGTCGGCCTCGGCGATAGTGTCAACCGGCGGCCCTATCAGCTATCGGGCGGCATGCAGCAGCGCGTCGGCATTGCGCGGGCGCTGGCAATCGATCCGAAGGTATTGCTGATGGACGAGCCGTTCGGCGCGCTCGATGCGCAGACGCGTGAGACGCTTCAGGGCGAGCTTCTCGAGATTCATGCCCGTACGCAAAAGACGATTCTTTTTGTCACCCACGATCTCGACGAGGCCGTGCTGCTCGCTGACCGCGTTATCGTGATGCAGCATGGCCGTCTGCAGGAAATCGTCACCGTGCCGCTGCCGCGGCCGCGCGATGACCTTGCAAAAATCCGCGGCTCGGACGCGTTCGCGCAGACGCGCTATCACATCTGGCAAGCGCTGCACGCCGGCGCCCCGACATCGCATTGAGGGTCGGCATGGTTGATATCGCCGAGCGAGGGACTGTGTCGGATCAAGCCGGCGGCGCGGCGCGGCCGAATCGCAACGTACCGCGCTGGGTGGTTACCGTCGGGGCGCTCGCGATATTCCTCGCGTTCTGGGAATATTTCGGACGCGACGTCAATCCGATCTTTGGCTCCTACCCGAGCGCGATTTTCGCGGCTTTTGTCAATCTTGTGCGCAACGGCAAGCTGGCGGCCGCTTTGCTGCAAAGCGTGCAGCCATTTATCGTCGGTTATGGCCTTGCCATCGTGATCGGCGTTCCGTTCGGTCTGATCATCGGACGGTTTTGGGTCGCCGAGGCCGCGCTCGGGGTTCTCGTCACCGGCGGCTATGCCATGCCGCTCGTCGCGCTCGTGCCTTTGCTGGTCCTCTGGTTCGGCCTCGGCTTCGAGGTGAAGGCGGCCGTCATCTTTCTGATGTCCATCTTCCCAATCTGCATCAATACCTGGCTCGGCGTAAAGTCCGTGCCAAAGACGCTGATCGACGTTGGCAAATCGCTGGTTGCCTCGGATGCCGTGATTCTCCGCCGGATCGTGCTGCCGGCGACGTTGCCCTACATCATGGCCGGCATCCGGCTCGCGGTCGGGCGCGCGGTTGTCGGCATGGTGATCGCAGAGTTCTTCACGACCATCAACGGGCTCGGTGCCATCATCATCAATTCGGCGAACAATTTCGATACCGCCACCATGTTCGTGCCGATCATCGTGCTGATGGTTCTCGCCGTCGGGTTCAATGCGCTGATTGGCTGGTTCGAGCGCATCGTCGCGCCGTGGCAGGCTGAGATCGCCGGACGCGATCAGAATTAGGGCGCCGCCAGACTTTCTACGGCCGCGAACAAATCTCGGACGCTCTCTTCAGAAATATTGCGCGTGATGAAGACTGTGCGGCTGTCCCGGTTGGAGTCGGGCCAGTCCTCAAGTTCGACGGGTGGATGAGCGAGATGCTGGACGTATTGCACCACGACCGGGCCGCGGCAGCCCGCAATATTCAGAATACCTTTGGCGCGCAGCAGATCGGCGCCGCGCAACGCTATCAGCGTCTCCATCGCGCGCGCGAATGTCAGCCATTCAATCGGCGTTTCCCGCGTGATGGCGAAGCTTGCGATGCCGTCGTCATGCTCGGCCTCGGCGACAAAGCCGCCGCGTTCGTTCATCGCCGGCTGGATGATCCTTTGTGGATCGAGCGCACCGGCGATGGCGATGTCAATGACCGCGCGCGGATTGAGCTGTTGCAGGCGTCGCGTCAGCTGCTCAACCGTGGCTGGTGACGCGAGATCCGTCTTCGAGATGACCAGCCGGTCGGCGAGGATGATCTGCTTGCGGGCCTCGGCGGCCGTGTCCAGGGCCGCTTCACCGTTGACGGCATCGACCACCGTCAGCACGACGTCGATATGGAATTCGCCGCCCAGCGCGCGATCGGTGGAGAAGGTTTGCAGGATCGGCCCCGGATCGGCGAGACCGCTGGTTTCGATCATGACACGCGAGAACGGCGGCACTGTGCCGCGCTCGCGGTCGAACACCAGGCGGCGCAGCGCGGCCTGCAAGTCGGTGCGTGTGATGCAGCAGACGCAGCCGTTGCCGAGCAGCACGGTTTCTTCGGCGCTGTCACGCACCAGCGCGTCGTCGATGCCGACCGCGCCGAACTCGTTGATGATGACAGCGGTGCCTTGACCTTCCGGCGATGCAAGAAAGCGTCGCAGCAGCGTCGTCTTTCCGGCGCCCAGAAATCCGGTAACGACGGTCACCGGCAGACGCGCGCCGCGTTCGCGCTTGAGCCGGCGCCCGAACGGGCCGGAGTCGCGCGAGGGGAAAAGATCGAGCATCGATTCACCTCGCCCCGCGTGCGGGGAGAGGTAGCGCTTTGAGCATCAGAAATCCATTTCGAGGATGTAGAGCCCGCCGATGTGGCGATCGACGGCATAGACGACGGCGCGCTCGTCGACGAAAACGTCGTTCATCTGGATCGTGCCGGTCGGCGCGCCGGGAGGCGCCGGCGGCATGAAGATGCCGACTTCCTTCGGCTGATACGGATTGGAGATATCGTAGGCGCGCAATCCGCCGTTGAAGAATGTGCCGAGCACGATCTGATCGTTCTGCCACGCAGTCGGCAGCGGAACGTTCTCGTGAATATTGTGCGCGCCGAACCGGCCGGCTTTGGCGTAAATGGTGTGATCCGGCAACGGGCAAGTGGAGATCGGCACCAGGTTGGTTTCCTCGCGCGCGTCGAGCACCCAAATCAGTTTTGGCCAATCCTTGGCGTTGTTCTCGGTCGATTCGTCGGTCACCAGCATCAGCCCGCGATCGAACAACGGCACGATCGTGTGCATGAATCCCGTATAGGGCGGCGAATTGGTCCACCGCGAAACTTTCTTAGGGTTCGCCTTGTCGGAAATGTCGAGCACGAACATGCCGCCATCGATATAGGCGAGGTAGCAACGGTCCGGCCGCTGCGGATAGACGTTGGTGTTGTGGGCGCGGAAGCCCTTGTCGATCGGATGCCGCGTCGGCGGCATCACGTTGTCGCCCTGCCGCGTGCCGGGCATCCACCAGCGGCCGACCTCGACCGGCTTCGACGGATTGCGCACGTCGATGCAGCGGTAGAACTGGTCGTCCGATGGGTTGGTCGGAACGAAATCGCGTGAGCCTGACGCGCAATGAACGTATTCGCCGTCGCAAAACCAAAGCTGATGCACACCGCGCGAGGTCGGACCGGAGCAATCGAAGAACGAGATCGACTTCGGCGCTTCCGGCTTGGAAATGTCGAACAGCTCGAAGCCCGCGGGCTGCAGATCCTTTTTCGAAGTCTGATAGGCCACCGCCATCATGTTGCCGCAGGTCTCGAGCGAGTTCGAGCGCATGTTGGCGTGCGGCAGATCGGTCTGGCAGACCACTTTCGGCTTGCGCGGGTCGGAGACGTCGACGGCGGTGAAATTCTTCGGTGCGCTTTCGTGCGCGAGCCAGATGATGCGCCGCCCGTCCGGCGCGATCTGCACCGACATGCCTTCGCCCATGCCGCCGAAGCCGCCGAGCATGTCGTGAGCCAAGAGCTTGAAATTCCAAGTGACGGGTTGATAGCCCTTGGTCAGCGGGCTCGTCTCCGTAGCAGGCATTTACGCGGTCTCCTGTTGGGGAATTGGATACTATCGTCGGGAGCAGTCGTAGATATTAGGCGTTCGTGCGCGCGTGTTCCATGAGATCGGGACGCAACGCCTTGCTCCAATCCGGAATGGCGTCGATCTTCTTGTCCTGGAGCAGGATTTCGGCCTGCTGCTGCATATAGGGCCTGAGATCGCCGGGAAAGCCCGGATTCACCTCGACGCGCGATAGCGCCGTCGCGAAAGCGTCGATCGACATCTTGTAGCCTTTGCTGGTGTAGAAGGCGTAGATCACGTCGGCCACCTGTTTCGGCTTCTCCTTGAAGTCGCGCGCGACATCGAGCCAGGCCCGGAGATAAGCGATCACCGCATCAGGCTTCTTGTCCACAAATTCTGGCGTCGCCGCCATGAACACCGGCATCGGATCGACGCCGGAGAAATCCATCAGGTCGCTGCCTATGCCGTCGGCGACCGCGATGACGTTGTAGGGCTCGACATTCACCATGGCATCGACGGTTTTGGCGGCGAGCGCCGCCACCATATTGTTCACGTCCATGCGCACCTCCTGGTAGTCGCCCTTTTTGAGGCCGTGCTGCGGCATGATGGTATCGACGAAGACGTTGCCGACCGAGGAGCCGGTCTGGTTGGCGATCTTGCGGCCGCGCAACTCCTCGACCTTGGTGATGCCCAAATCCTTGCGCGTGGTGATGCGCGCGGTTTTGCCGACATGCTCGATCAGGGCGATGGCGACGAGCCCGCCCTTGGCGTTGCCGATGATGAAGGACTGGCCCGCATAGGTGCCGACGTCAACCTGCCGCGCCACCATCTGCTGCATGGTGAGATTGCCCGACGGAACGGCAAATTCTTCGAAGGCCAAACCGTGCTTTTCGAGGTAGCCGGATTTGATCAGGTAATAGGTCGGCATGCCCCAGATATTGGTCTGGTAGCCCTGCCGTATGGTCTCCAGCGCTGCCGCACGGCGCGTGTTCGCAAAACTCATTGCCAGAGCGCCCGCGCCCGTCGCAGCAATGTATTGCCGCCGCGTCAACATTGATGGCTTGATCATGGTGTTATCATCCTCTTCGATTGTCACCGCTTCCGGAACGTTCGACGTTCATTGGTCCTGCTGCATGCCGAATTCCACGATGCTGGCCGTCACATCTTTGGACGTCTTGTCGATGACCGCCGCAAATTCCTGCGGGGTCGAGGCAATGGCGATCGAACCGGCGTTTTCGATCAGGGCGCGATATTCGGCCGAGTTGACGATCGGTATGATGCGATCGTCGAGCATTTTGATGATCGAGTCCGGCGTGCCGGAAGCGGCACAGATGCCGAGATAGCCGAGTCGCACGAAATCGATGCCCAGTTCCTTCAGAGTCGGGACCTCGGTGAGGCCATTCAGGCGCTGGGGGCTGGTGGTGGCGAGGATTTTGAGCTGCTTGCTTTTGTATTGTTGCATGATCGCAAGCGTCGGTGACGGATAGAAGTTGACGCGCCCGGCAACCATCTCCTGGACGACCTGCGGCCCACCACGGAACGGGATGCGTGTCATGGTGATCCCTGCGAGCTTCTCCAATTGCCGCGCCATGATCTCCTGTGCAGAGCCCGTCCCGACCGTCGCGTAGTTCACTTCGCCCGGATGGGCTTTCGCGTAGGTGATGAAAGATTTCAGATCGTCGGCTGGAATCGAATTCGATAACGCGAGACCGTAATAGTACTCGGCAATTAGCGAGATCGGTGCGAGGTCGCTCATCTTGAAGCCGGCATTGCGAAAGACCGCCACATTGATCGGATCGAAATGAGTGCAGAGCAGGAGCGTGTAGCCGTCCGTGGGTTGCGCAATCAGATCGCGCGTCGCCATGATGCCGCCGCCCGTCGGCTTGTTCTCGACGACAACGCGCTGCCCGAGCGCGTCGCTGAGCCTGTCGGCGACGAAGCGGGCCGGGATATCGGTGGGGCCGCCGGCGCCGAAGCCGACGAGCAGGCGAATCGGATGGGTCGGGTAGTTTTCCGCCGCGCCCGCCGTCAGCGCGCAAAATAGAAAAAGAAAGAGCGCGAGCGTCGCGCATATGCCGCGCCGCGAGCGAACGTGCCGCAACATTTCGAATCCTCTTCTACACTGCATCCTCATGCCGCGCTGCTTTGAGAATCCTGACCCAGGAGGCGCAACAGCTCCTTTTGGTGATTAAGAAAATCCATGCTCAGCGGATCGCGCGGGCGCGGCAGCCTTATCGGCACTTCCGTCTTTACCGAGCCCGGATGCGGCGTCATCACTACCACGCGATCGGCGAGATAAACCGCTTCGGCCACGTTGTGAGTCACGTAGATCACCGTCTTGCGCGTCGTGTGCCAAACGTCGGCCAGCAGACGCTGCATGTCGTCGCGGGTCAAAGCGTCCAACGCCGCGAACGGTTCGTCCATCAACAATACCGCCGGATTGTAGGCAAGCGCGCGGGCGATCGCGACCCGCTGCTGCATCCCGCCGGACAAGTGATGCGGATACGAGCGGGCAAATTTCTCAAGCTTCACAAGCCGAAGCTGCTCGAGCGCGATGGTTTCGCGTTCGGCCTTCGGCAGGCCCTTCATTTCAAGGCCAAAGGCCACGTTGCCGAGCGCGGTGCGCCAGGGGAACAGCTGGGCAAAGTCCTGAAACACGATGCCGCGATCCATCCCGTAGCCGCGCACGGTCTGGCCGCCGATGCGGATGTCTCCGGAAGTCGGGCTGAGAAAGCCGGCAATGATGTTAAGCAGCGTTGATTTGCCGCAGCCGCTCGGGCCCACGATGCAGAGGAATTCGGAGGCCTCGAGGCCGAAGCTTACGTCACGGACGCCTGGAACGGAGCCGGCCGGCGTGTCGTAAGTGAGCGTGATGTTGCGCGCCTCGATATGGGCCATCACCGCTTCCTACCCTTGCTACCCGCAACTAACATGCACGCTTCTGGTGGCGCGGTGGCTTTGTGCCAGAACCGCTCGCCCGCTGCCAGCCGGAAACAGGGGGGAACGCCGCGATGAAGATGAATTTTGACGCACGCGCCATCAAGAGCACGGTGCTTGCACTGGGGTTGATGGCCACGGCGTGGCCGGCTTGGCCGCAGTCCTATCCGAACCGTCCGATCCACCTGATCGTCAATTTCGCGCCGGGCGGAACCGGCGACATCGTAGCGCGCCTGATTGGCAACAAGCTTTCGATCGAGCTCAACCAATCGGTGGTGGTCGAGAACCGACCCGGCGCGGGAGGTACGCTGGGCGCGCGCGATGTCGTCAACGCGGCGCCCGACGGCTATACGATGACGGTCGCGCAAACGCCCGAAATCGCAATCAACCCCTACTTTCTCAAGGACGCTGGTTACGACCCGCTCAAGGATTTGCAGCCGATCGCACTCGCCGGCGTCGTGCCTTTGGCGCTGGTGGTGCCCGCCAGCGCGCCCTATTCGACAATGGCGGAGTTCGTAACGTTTCTGCGCAAGACCGATCAACCGGTGACCTTCGCCTCGGCCGGCGTCGGCACGCCGGGCCACCTTGCCGGCGAATTGATGAAGCTCAAGCTCAACAACAAGTTGACACACGTGCCATACAAGGGTGCCGGCCCGGCCCTGAACGACGTTGTCGGCGGTCATGTCGATTTTTATTTTCCCGGGTTTCCCGCAGCGGTGCCGTTGATGCAAGCCGGCAAGGTCAAGCTGCTTGCCGTTTCATCGGGCAAGCGCTCGCCTGTCGCCCCCGACATACCGACGGTCGCAGAGGCTACCGGAATAGCGAATTTCGATTTTACCCTGTGGGTCGGATTCTTCGCGCCGCACGGAATATCGAACGACCTCGCGCTTTCGCTCAATCGCGCGATCAACAAAATCCTGCTTGAGCCGGACATAAAATCGCGCCTGCAGGACGACGGTGCCGAAGTTGCGGCGCTTTCGATCGACCAGTTCAGCGCCTTCGTGAGCCGTGAGATCGGCAAGTATCAAGGGATCATCAAAGACGCGAACTTGAAATCGGAATAACTTATGCCTTCGCCGAGCGCGACATGCCCCAGCGGTAGATGGTGGCGCGCTCGAGCGAACCGAATACCAGGCGCTCGGCGGCAAAGCCGATCAAGCCGATCACCGCGAGCGCCGCCAGCATCACATTGGTGTCGAGGAACTCCTTGGCGTCGAAGATGACCCAGCCCAATCCCCAATCCGACGCCGCCAGCATTTCGGCGCCGATAACCGCGACCCACGACCGCAGAAACGATTGCCGCAGGCCGGCGATGATGAACGGCGAAGCCCCCGGAATGATGACCTTCCAGAACAGCGCGCTTTCACCCGCACCCATCGCGCCTGCCGCACGCAGCCAGATCGGATTGACCGAGCGCACGCCGGACCAGGTGTTGAGCAGCATCGGAAATAGCGCGGCATAGAACACGATAAGGATCGTGACCGTGTTGCCCAGACCGAACCAAAGGATGAAGACCGGAATCCAGGCGAGCGAGGGGATCGGCATCAAAGCGCTTGCAAGCGGCAGCACGAAATTCTCGACCGGCCGAAAGCGGCCCATCAGGACGCCAAGCGGCAATCCGACGAAGACCGCGAGGCCAAAGCCGCACAGCACGCGATAGAGCGTGGCCGCGGCGTGCCAGAGCATGGTGCCGTCGAGAATGGAATCAGCGAGAGTGCGCGCGACGACGCCGAGTGACGGCATCAACGCGGGCGCAAAGACGCCGCTGCGCGCAACCGCCTCATAGATCGCGGCCACAATTAGGATCGTTGCCCCGCCGCGCCGGAGCGATCGCAATCGTTCCGCGGTCATGCGGTCAGCATTCCCCAGCGCACCAACGTGAAGCCTTCGAGCGGTTGAAAGACGAGCTTCTCGAGCGCAAGGCCGATGAGCGCGATGACGACGATGCCGGCGAGCATGACGTCGGTATTGAGAAACTCCTGCGCCCCGAAGATGAGCCAGCCCAAACCCCACGGCACCGCGGCGAGCATTTCGATGCCCACCAGGATGCGCCAAGCCTGCGCCAGGCCAAGCCGCAAACCGGTCATGATGTACGGCAGCGCGCCGGGAAGGATGACATGGCGAAACAGCCGGCGGTCGTCGGCCCCCATCGCCTGCGCCGCCCGCACCCAAATATCCTTGACGGCCTTAACGCCGGTCCAGGTGTTGTAGATGATTGGAAAGGCCGAGACGAAAGCCACCAGCGCGACCGCCGGGACATTGCCGGGCCCGAACCACAACAGAAAAAGCGGCGCATAGGCGAGACCGGGAATAGGGGCCCCGATACTGACCAGCGGCAGCAAAATATCCTCGGCGCGGCGGGAACGTCCCATCACGATGCCGACTGTCACACCGACAAAAGCCGCAAGCGCGAAACCTGCGCCAAGGCGCACGACCGTATCGAGGGCGTGGTGCGGCAATACACCGCTGAGCGTCAGCCGCGCAAATACCGCCGCGATGGCTTCCACCGGAGGAAAAAACCGCGGCGGAAACACGGCGGTATGAGCGACGATCTCCCACAACGCGCCAACCACAACAAATGGAAAAGCGTTGCGTGCAATACGGCGCAATGCTCCGTCATTGGCGTCCGCGGCCGTGGTGATGGTCCGAGAATCTTGCGCGAAATCGATCATGCGAGACAGCGGAGCGTCCTTGGGCCGTGAGAATAGAGCCGTGCCGGAGGCCCAGACAAGCCGGCGTTGCAGCGTTTAGCCTCTGTGATAGGAAACACTCCGCAGCATAGGAGTCTGGCATGGCAGCGAACAGCGCACAGAAAATCGGCTGGATAGGGATGGGCCGCATGGGCTTTCCCATGGCCGAGCGGCTCATCAAGGCAGGCCATGACGTCGCGATCTGGAATCGTACCCGCGCCAAGGCGGAGCCGCTCGCGAAGATCGGCGGCACGGTGGTCGATCATCTTTCCGATCTCAAAAATGTCGATGTTCTGTTCTCGATCGTCGCCACCGGAGCGGATGTCCAGGAGGTGCTGTACGGCAAGAATGGCGTCAGCAGTCAGGGCGGCAAGCTGCCACCGATCGTGGTCGATTGCTCCACCATATCGGTCGAGGAATCCGCCGCGATTCGCGACAAGCTCAAGCAACTCGGCTCTGATTTCATTGCCGCGCCAGTCAGCGGCAACGCCAAGGTCATCAAGGCCGGCAAGCTTTCCGCCGTGCTGTCCGGGCCGGAAGCGGCCTGCAAGACGGTGACGCCGCTCATCGAAGTGTTCGCGCCGCGCGGCGTGTCCTATGTCGGCGACGGCGAACTCGCGCGTGTGTGCAAGATCGCCCACAACGTCATGCTCGGCGTCGTCATCGAGAATCTGATCGAGATCACGCTTCTGACCAACAAGATGGGCGTGCCGCGGCACGCATTTCTCGCATTCCTCAATAACGGCGTGATGGGCTCGATGTTCACGCGTTACAAATCGCCGGCGCTGGTGAATTGTGACTGGACTACGACCTTCACGCCCGAATTGCTGCGCAAGGATCTTGACCTCGGCCTTGAGCTCGGCCGCGAGATGGACGTGCCGATGCCGGTCACGGCCGCGACACGCGAAGTGCTGCAAAATCATTTCGGCGCGGCCATGCTGCAAAAGAACCCCGAGGAATATCTGCAAAAGGATTTCGCGGCACTGGCCGAGACCATGGCGCTTGCTGCTGGCATGAAGCTTGCGAGCGAGAACAAGAACGTGCCGACGGGGTTAGAGGACTAGCTTCGCGCCGGGGGGCTCTCGCGCCGCAGGCGTGAGAGGAATTGGCCATGCGCTTACAGTTGTATCGACTTCGTGCGCTCGCGGTAAGTTTCGCCGTTGTCCTGGCGGGCGCGGTTTCTGCAACCGCCGCATCGGACTGGCCGACCCGGCCGGTTCGGTTGATCCTGACGCTCGGAGCCGGCAGCGGCACCGATATCGGTGCCAGACTGTTCGCGGATCGCCTCGCCCAGCGCTGGGGACAACCTGTCATCATCGATAATCGCCCCGGCGGTGACTCTCTGGTCGCCATCAATGCCTTCGTCGGCGCTCACGACGATCATGTGCTGTTGTTTTCACCGTCCTCCGCTTTCATCGCGCATCCCTATTTGCACGCCAATCTGCCGTACAAACCAAGCGACCTGGTGCCGGTCACGCAGGTGTCGAATACCATCATCGCCATCTCGGTGCCGATCGGCATGGACGTGGCGACGCTCGGCGATCTCGCGGCGCTGGCGCGCAAGGAGCCGGGCAAGCTCAACTGGGCGGGCGTCACGGGCGGCAACGGATTCATGTTTGCCGGCTGGCTCAAGCAGGACGGCTTGAGCATGACGGAAGTGCCGTATCGCAATCCGATCGACGCCGCCAACGATCTCGCCGAAGGTCGCGTGCAGGTTTATCACTCGGCGCTGGCGATCGTTCGCCCGCAGCTCGAAGCCGGCAAGATCAAGCTCCTGGCGGTGACGAACACGGTGCGGGCGCCGTCGGAGCCGAATGTCCCCACAGCGAAGGAGGCCGGCTATCCTTCGCTTACGGTCGATGGACTTGTCGGCTTGTTCGGTCCGCCGGAAATGCCGCTGGCGCTCCGCGAGCGGATCACTTCCGATTTCCGCGCCGTCGCAGACGCCTCCATCGAAGATCGCCTGACCGCCACCGGCCAGCTTATGAACATCGGCGGCCCCGACGAGTTCGGCAAGTCGATCGACGAGCAGCGCGCCGTGATCGCGGGATTTGCCAAGGAGCTCGGCATCAAGCCGCTGCAATGAATTCTGAGATTTCGGGCGTTGCGCGCGGAAAATATTAACGCACGTTATTTGATATCCGTCTGGACGCTGATCGTCATCTGCCATTGACCGTTGCGTTTCACCCACACGCGCGCGGCGCGGTACGGCGGACGAGAGCCGTTCGGCACGGCGTGACTCGCGATCATCGCGGCGCCATCGTCATAGACAGACAGCCGCATCGATTCGACTTCGCCGACCATCACCGGAGTGTTATTTTCCTTCTGACGCTTGATCGTTGCGATACGGCTCGATTTCGGGATCGGCGCTCGATCGCTGCCGTACAGCACGAACTCATCCGCCACGTGTCTCGCCCATTCATCCGCGTCATGAGCGACAACCGCTTTCTCGATCGCTTGGAATGAATTGACGATGTCCTGCTCGGCCGGCGAGCGCACGCGATAAGGTATCGTCAGACAGGGGTTTTTGCACTCGGACGTTTTCTCCTCTGGGTGCGGTGCGCTTGGCGGACCAGGTGACGCGCTGCTGGCTGCAAGCACGACGTCCTGCATCACCAATGCTCGCCACGATCCTTTTTGCTTCGCCCAAATGTCGAGGAAGAACGCCTCGTTACCGTCGGCGGTCTTGCGGTTGCCCGTCACCGCGCCAATGCGCCCGTAAATCTTCGCTTTGGTGTCGGTGGAAGCGGCTGCGGCGGAGGACTTGAGGTCGCCGATGAAATCCCTGCGCTCGTGGACTTTGCCATTCGCATCGACGAAGGTGAATTGCAGCGAGAGGAGACGGCGGGCGATCGATTTGTCGGCGGCGCGCACGGCGTCGCCTAGCGCCTGGTCCGCCGTCAGCACCTGCGCCTCGTCGCCGGGCGCAAGCTGCGCTCGGGACTCGACGAGAATTGCGCCCAGCACGCCCGCTATAAGGACGCCCAGCGTCCATCGCGGTACCGCCATTCGCATCGCCCCTCCTCGCGAACGCCGTCCTCGACGCCGGACCGGTCTCTCCCAGACCGTTGCGCAATCACCATGGCATTTTCACGTGAGCGCGCTCAAGGCGCGGCTGGCTGTAGCGACGCCGCGCCGCACTCTTGCTCCGGCCTATTCCAGCGTTGGAGGCGGGTCAGCTGCTTTTGTGTCGCGTATGGTGCGAGCGGTGGTGACCGTGGTGCGCTTCGTGGCCGCCCGCCATAGCGGTCCGGCATTCCGGACTGAGCTGGCGGCGCTTCGCTTTCATGCATGCCGTAACTTTCGGCACGTCGGGAATAAACTCAGAACAGAGCCGCATCGCATCCGGCGTGCAGGCCTGTCGGGCGTCAATATTCTCGGCACTAGCTCCGCTGACGCCGCAAAGCAGAGTAGCGACCGGCAGCGCCAGCCAGAAAACGAAGGGATTGGTTCGCATATGCTTCTTCCCGGTCTCGAAAGCGGATTGGCTTCCACCGGAAGGTAGCGATACTCGCGCGCGGCGTCGATGGCCCAGCGGCAAAGCCGGTCTAGCGCCGAGGGAGCGATGCTCCAGTCAATGTGTGCTCCACGAGAATTTTGGCTCCACATGGGAACGCCCGGTAACCACATCGTCACCGCAAAGCTTCATCGAGCCTGCAGCAAGCTCGGCCGTCGCGTTGTCAAAGGACATATGGCGGCAATAAATTCCGTCGGGCATCGTCAGCACGATATCGCCGACGCTCCTCGACTCGCGCGCCGCGATCACGGATCGTACCAGCGGGTCGACCGCGTTCTGGCCGCCTACCACCACGGCCACCGCAATTAGGAGTAGAAACAGCGATGAAACAATGACAACGCGACCGGACCTCTCGATCGCCCCGTCGCGTCGGAGCCGGGAGGTCGGTCTCGCACGCGGCCGGGTTCCGGCATGGCGAGCCTCGACGAACCATGCCGGCGCGTCAGCGCCTGAGGTCTCTCCTGCACTCATCGCGCCATAAAACAAAAGAAAAATTGAGCGGATTATAAGAAATCGTCTTCAATTTTATGCGAAATTTGGCGGTAAATCGGAGATATTCGGTTCGCTGCCTTCGGGACCAAGGCCCGGCTTGCCGTTGCGCGGCAGGAACTCTGTTCCCCCTCCCGGTGGCACCCGAGAGGTGAAATAATAATCTCAGACACGCTACCCGGGATCGTCGTCAAACACAGAGGTCATCTTGCTTACAGCGGCTCGCAACGAGATGCTCACCCGCGTCGGCGCCGGCACGCCGATGGGCCAATTGCTCCGGCGCTATTGGCAGCCCTTTGCCGGCGCCAGCGACTTCGAAACCCAGCCGATCAGGCCGGTGCGGCTGCTGGGCGAAGACCTGGTCGCTTACCGGGACAAGAGCGGTCGCTACGGCCTGATCGATCGCCACTGTCCGCATCGCCGCGCCGACATGTCCTATGGCTGGGTCGAGGAAAGCGGCATTCGCTGCAGCTATCACGGTTGGCTGCTGAATGAGACCGGGCGCTGTCTTGAACAACCCTATGAGGACACCACCAGCCCGAAGCCGTCAAAAGCCGGGTGTGAGATCAAAGCCTATCCGGTGAGGGAATGTGCCGGCCTGCTGTTTGCCTATATGGGCCCGTTGCCGGCACCGGAACTGCCGGTGTGGGAGCCGTTCACCTGGGCCAATGGCTTTCGCGAGATCGTGCTCGCGGAGGTGCCGTGCAATTGGTTTCAGTGCCAGGAGAACTCCATCGATCCTGTGCATTTCGAATGGATGCACGATAACTGGGGCAGCCGCTTGCGCGGCGGCGATCGCAATGCTGCTCCGAAGCATCTCAAGCTCAAGTTCGAGGAATTCGAGCACGGCTTCGTCTACAAGCGCGTGCGCGAGGGCCAAAGCGAGGAGGACCGCTATTGGACCGTCGGCCGCGTCGCGCTGTGGCCCAATGGCTTCTTTCTCGGTAGTCATTTTGAATGGCGCGTGCCGGTCGACGACGAGAACACGCTCAGCGTGGCCTGGTTTTTCGTACGTGTGCCGAAGGGCCGCGAGCCCTACGTGCAGAAGCGCGTGCCGACCTGGGTAAGCCCGATCCGCGACGAAAATGGCCGCTGGATATCGAGCCACGTCATCAATCAAGACATTATTGCCTGGGTCGGTCAGGGCCGGATCGCGGATCGCACCAAGGAACATCTGCGCTCGAGCGACATCGGCGTTACCATGATGCGTAAGCGTTTTTTTGACGAGATCGACGCCATGGCGGCTGGCAAGGAGCCCGGCGGCATCATCCGCAGCGCCAATGCGGCGCAATGTATTCCGCTGCCCAACATGGCGCGTGAAGTGAATACCGAAGGGCTGACGCTCGCGCAGTTCGACAAGGATCCCATCCTGCGCCAGCGCCTCAAGGAATTCCGCCATCACTATGGGCAGCCGCCGGACGTGCGGCGCGCCTTTGTCGAGGCGATGGGAATTTCGGGCGCCTGACATGCGCACGCAGGTCGCGATCATCGGTGCCGGCCCCGCCGGGCTGCTGCTGGGACAACTCCTGCATCGGCATGGCATCGACAACGTCATCCTCGAGCGGCAGACCGCCGAATATGTGCTCGGGCGTATCCGGGCCGGCGTGATCGAGCAGGTCACGATGGATCTCCTCGACGAGGCCGGCGTCGGCGCCCGCATGCACCGGGACGGTCTTGTCCATGACGGCGTGCAGATCTGCGTCAATGGTGAACGCCACCGCCTGTCCTTCAAGGAGCTGACCGGCAAGATCGTGATGGTGTATGGCCAGACCGAGATCACGAAGGATCTCATGGACGGGCGCGCGGCCGCCGGCGCACCGACGGTCTATTCGGCGTACGACGTCGCATTGCATGATTTTCAGGGCGAAAAGCCCCGGGTGACGTATCGCGCCGACGGCAAAGTGCAGGAAATCGAATGCGACTTCATCGCCGGCTGCGACGGCTTTCACGGTGTCAGCCGCAACAGCGTGCCAGAGCATG
>DATJYT010000170.1:0-5294 GCA_035499475.1 Xanthobacteraceae bacterium
AGCGGCCATAGCGGGACGCTGATGCGTCCCCGCTTCTTATTGGTCGCCTAAAGGCGGCTTTAGCGCCACATGTTCATTTGGTCGAGCCGAGTATCCTCGGCCTCCTGCTTGCGGATGTATTCAGCTGTGACCTTGCCCCCAAGTTTTATCCAATCCTGAGTTCGCTCCAGCCGTTGGATTTGCCCGGTTGGGCGGTGGGAGCGACGGGAGCTGGCGCGGAGCCTTCGGCATAGCGCAGCGCCAGATCCCGGCGCGGTTGGCAGGTCACGGCGAACTCGGACGGGGTCTTCCATCCGAGCTGCGAGTGTGTGTTTTTGTGATCGGTCCGCCAACATCCGAGTGCGACGCGGGCTTGGGCCAAGGACGTGAACTACGTCTCGTTCAACAACTCATCCCGCAGCCGGCCATTGAAGCTTTCAATGAAGGCGTTCTGCATGGGCTTGCCCGGCGCAATGTAGTGCCGGGCGACGCGGCTCTGATCGGTCCAGGTCAGGATGGCATTGCTGGTGAGCTCGCTGCCATTGTCGCTGACCACCATCTTCGGCTTGCCTCGCTCCGTGATCAGCCGGTCCAGCTCCCGCGCCACCCGGGTGCCCGAGAGCGAAGTATCGGCCACGAGCGCCAGGCACTCGCGCGTGTAGTCGTCGACCACAATCAGGATGCGGAAGCGGCGGCCATCGGTGAGCTGATAGCGGTTCTTTGCCCCCACCTTGTCGGGTACGAGCTGACTGGCAAGATACGAGCCGTCACATACGGTACGGTTCGCATATATGGTTGACGATATAGTTGACGCTTCGGAGCCGCGGGGCCGGGTGGATATCCAGGTCGGTGTGGGACGTCGTCGCCGGTGGAGCGACGAGGTCAAGGGGCGGATCGTGGCGGAGTCGTATGCGCCGGGGGCGGTCGTGTCGGACGTGGCGCGCCGGCACGGCATCTCGCCACAACATCTTTTCGTTTGGCGCAAGGCGGCGCGCGCCGGCGTGCTTAGCCTGCCGGCCGACGAGGCGCCACTGTTCGTTCCGGTGGTGACCGAGCTGCGTGGCGCTGGGCCGGGCACGGAAGCGGCAGCACGGAGCTCGACAACGATCAGCATCGAGATTGGCGGTGCGGTGGTTCGCGTGGCGGTCGGGGTCAACCCGGCATGGCTGCGCGATGTGCTGTGGGCCGTGAGGGCGGCCGCATGATCGCGGCTTCGGCGGGCGTGAAGGTCATGGTCGCGACGAAGCCGGTAGACTTCCGCAATTATGCGGAGCCTACGATTATGCGGAGTGCGCGGCGGGAGTTGGTGCCCGCCGCGGTCTTCTCGCATATCTCACTCCGCATAATTCAGCTTGCGTCCGGCCGCACTCAGCATGGCCAGGAGCTTGTCGGGCGCCCGGAATCGGCCAGGCGTCAGCATCGGCGCCGACATGGCGGCGAGCGCTTCGAGCTTCTCTGTCGGATCGGCGCGAAGGTAGACCTCGGTGCTTTGCAGGCTGGCGTGTCCGAGCCATAGCGAGACTTTCCGGACGTCCCGAGTCGCCTGAAGCGTATGCATGGCGCAGGTATGGCGCAGTACGTGCGGACTGACGCCTTTGCCGGCGATCGACGGCGCCTTGCGAGCGGCGGTGGCGACATGCTTGCTCAGGATGTATTCAAAGCCCGAGCGGGTCATCGCCTGGGCACGGGCGTTGCAGAACAGCTCAGGAGCGTCGCTGACTGGGCGCACTTTGAGCCAAGCCTTCACAGCTGCAGCCGTCTCCTTCCAGAGCGGCAAGACACGTTCACGACGGCCCTTGCCCATGATGTGCACGCTGGACATGGTCTGGCGGTCGATCTGATCGAGCCGGAGGCCGACCAGCTCCGACACGCGCATGCCTGCGGCGAAGGCCAGATGCAGCATGGCTCGATCACGGATGCCGGACACGGTGCTCGCGTCTGGCGCGTCTAACAGAGCCTGCAGCTCGTCACGGGTGAGATAGCCGACGAGCGCCTGATCGGTCTTCTTCATCGGGATCGCATGGATCCGACGTGATTGGTCGAGGCAGGATGGCACCCTGTATTCCAGATAACGGAAGAACGAGTTGATCGCAGCGAGCCGGGTATTGCGAGTTCGCGCCGAGTTGCCGCGCTGCTTCTCTAGATGCTCCAGGAATGCCAAGATCAGCGGCGCGTCGAGCCGTTCGATCTCGATCTTCGATGGCTTGAGCTTGAGCCGGCCGGCGGCAAATTGGAGCAACAGCTGGAAGCTCTGGGCATACGCCTCGCAGGTATGCTGGCTCGCCCTGCGTTCTTTGGGCAGGTGCTCGCGCAGGAAGCTGCTCAGGTAGGGGGCGAGTGCGGTCATGCGGTGCCTCCAATGAGCAATGCCTCGCCGGCCTCGGCGATCTGGCCCATTAGGGTCGGCGTCGCCTGCAAGTACCAATAGGTGTCGGTCACGTGGGCGTGGCCGAGGTAGGTGCTGAGCGCCACGATATGGCGGGCGACCGCAGCACGATCGTGGCGGCACTGCTCCAGCGAGCGGACCGCGAAGGTGTGGCGCAGATCGTGGATGCGTGGATCTCGCCCCGCGTACGCGCCCCTAAGATTGGTACTATCGAGGAGTTGCAGGAAGATGCGTCGTACGGTGTTGTAGGGCAGCGACCGTCCGGCAACCGATACGAAGAGAGCGCGATCTGTGGTGGTCAGCGACCGCCGGGCGACCAGATATCTGTCGAGCGCCAGCCGAGCTGTTGCGTGAAGCGGCAACAGTCGGCTCTTCTGGAACTTGGTCTGTCGGACGACCAGCCCATCGGCAGTCACATCGTCGATCTGCAGCGCCAATGCTTCCGCGATCCGCATGCCGGTAGCGGTGAGCAGGCCGAAGAGCGTTACATACATGGTCGGTCTGATCGAGCCTACCGGCCGGAGTGCCGCCGCAGCGCGAAGCAATCGTGCGATCTCGTCCGCACCATAGATATACGGCGGTCGCCGCTTGACGACAGCGTGGCCAAGTGCATCCGCCGCCGGAACCTGATGGCGCGGATTCTCGGCGTGCATCGCCAGCGCGAACCGCCGCACGGTAAGCAACCGATTGCGGCGCTGCTCCGGTGACGGCGCTCGTGCGGCCCATGCCAGGACCCGGGCACTTCTGATGTGCCGGTCGCCGCGCTCCTCGGCGAAGCCGACGTAGCCCCTCAGCAGGATTTGCTGGACACGGAACTTGAACCCCAGCGATCGCTGCTGGTCCACATATTCGGCCAGATATTGACTCAGCATCACGCATCTCCGGGCCAGGGCTGCGCGATCTGCAGCAGCATCGTCACGTCGACTTTGGCATAGTGCGCGGTCATGTCAGGCGAACGGTGGCGGAGCACGGCACCAACCGTGTCGAGCGTCGCGCCGCCCCGCAGCATGGCCGTCGCGGCCGAGTGTCGAAGCAGGTTGGCCCCATTCGACGGAGCGGTGATGCCGGCCTTTCGTATTGCACAACGCACAACGTCAGAGACTGCGCTCGACCTTGTCAGTGGCCGGATTGGTGCATTCGACATGAAGAAGATTCGACCACCGACGACGTGCGGCCGGGCTTGATCCAGATAAGCGAGCAAGGCATCACCGGCGTCTTGCGGCAATGGTAATCTCGTTTCCCGGCGCCCCTTGCCACGAACCGACAGCGTCGCTTGTTGCCAATCAATATCGGTGAGGCGAAGAGAAAGAATGTCGCCGGCCCGCAAACCCAGTCGCGCCAACAGCAGCAGGATCGCCCGATCACGCACGCCAGTCGCCGTGGTCTGATCGCACGTTGCAATCAACATCTCGACATCTGACGAGCGGATGTATTGCGGCAGCGACGACAGTCGCCACTGCGGAATGATTGGCACAGCCTGATCGAGTCCCGCTCGGCACAAACCCCGCGCGCTGAGGAACCGCAAATATCCTCTCAGCGCCGTCGTCATCGTCTTCACATAGGCGAGCGAGACCCGTTTCGTCTCTGCAATGATCACTTCGCGAATGAGCTGGGCATTCCAACTTCGCGACCTGATGCCAAGCGCCGGGAGCAGCCGCATGACCATGCGACCGTGCCGATCTATTGTCAGCTCTGTGACGCCACGATGCTGTCGCAGCCAGTCCTGGAACTCGACCACCCGCCGGTCGAGCGTCGGAAATGCGAGCTTCGGCTTGCGCCGGACGATCCCGCGCTCGCCCAGAAACTCGACGAACCGGCGCACCCGCCTCACGTACTTCTCGGACACGCCCTTCTCGCGACGGATGCCGGGGCATCGACAGCGATGCCGCGCGAACCGATCGGTGACGCCATCATCGATGTCGGCGATTGCAATCTTGGCCAGCGTCAGCCATTGCGCGAGATGGCGGGCTGCGGCGTCATAGCCGCTCACCGTCAAGCTTGTATGCCCCAACACCGTCAGGTGTCGTGCGAACTCCGTCACCAGCGGGGCGAGATCGCCGGCGTCCATGCAGCGCTGCCCGCGGCAGTGATTCTCACTCGACTTGGCCATTCCTTGTCTCCCTCTCGTTGCCATCAAGGCAGGAAGGGAGGCTTCAGATTATGCGGAGTGAGGAAGAGGGCACCAGGAACTAAACTGTTGATAACGAAGCGGGTCTCGGATTGAGCGGCCGCGCACTCCGCATAATCGTAGGCTCCGCATAATTGCGGAAGTCCACCGGCCTCGTCGCGACCATAACCTTCACGCCCGCCGAAGCCGAGATCATGTGGCCGCCCTCACGGCCCGCAGCACATCCCGCAGCCATGCCGGATCGACCCCGACCGCCGCGCGAACCACCGCACCGCCAATCTCGATGCTGATCGTTACCGAGCGCTGCGTTGCCGCTTCCGCGCCCAGACCAGCGCCACGCAGCTCCGTCACCACCGGAACGAACAGGGGCGCCTCGTCGGCCGGCAGGCTGAGCACGCCAGCACGCGCCGCCTTACGCCACACGAAAAGATGTTGCGGCGAGATGCCGTGCCGGCGCGCCACCTCGGACACGACCGCCCCCGCGGCATACGACTCCGCCACGATCCGCCCCTTCACCTCCTCGCTCCACCGGCGACGACGTCCCGAACCAACCTGGATATCAACCCGGCCCCGCGGCTTCGACGCGTCAACTATATCGTCAACCATATATGCGAACCGTACTGTATGTGACGGCTCGTATCTTGCCGGTCAGCTCGCTCCCGACAAGGTGGGGGCAGAGAACCGCTTACGATGGTTCCGGCAGATCCTTTCTTCAATCGAAAACATGCAATCAGCTCCTGCCTGCGGTACGTCGAGCAACCAAGCCAAGGCTATGCTGCGAGTCGAAAACACGAAGTTGGT